>JBEKZX010000016.1:0-27713 GCA_049509455.1 Conexivisphaerales archaeon | reverse complement strand
GTCCAGCACGCAGCGATAGAATCGGAACGGGATCTCCTGGGACAATTCCCTCGGGGGGAGGAGTGACTAGGCATCTATTTGGTTGTGAGGTGCACTCTTTGATGACTCGCGCGTCCATTCTGTTTGCGCATCCGCCCGCAGTTGTGGAAGGTGATGGTGGTGAAGCTCCCAACGTCGTTCCTCACTGACCTCACTCTCAGCATCGTTACGCGAAGGACAGGACCCCATTTGGCTTACTACGCTTGGCGACCCACAATGTCTTCATCAAGCGAAAAAGAGATTGGGGGGCCGTCAGGCTACCCCTCAATCTACTGTGAAGAGCTCTGGCCGGCTTCTCCGCCTAAGCCGGGGAGCTCTGGGAATCTTTCCTTCATGTTCTGCTCCGCCACCGCCGATGCCTCTGCAATTATGTGCTCCGCGTCCTCGTTGGCAGCCTCGAAGTTGAGAGTCAGGCCGCCGAGCTGGCCGGCGTCGACCAGTATGCTGCTGAGCACGCTGTTGATTTCGCTTATCTCCTGCTCGGCCTCCGGCATCACGCCGACCAGGCCAGACCTTACGGCCTTTATTACGGCCATGGCGGGGGCAAGGGTGACCACTATGTCACCTAGCTCCGTAGCGGTGCTGAGCCTGAGGACGATCTGCTCGAGCGCGATCTTGGCGGAGGTGACCAGCTTGGTCATCTTCCTGACCTCGGCGAGCTCGTTGGAGTAGATCGAAGCGTGCTGCATGTCATGCTTCTGTATGGAGGAGACCACTTTGTTGAAAAGTGCTCCGTCCCTCTCTTTCAGCCTGTTGCTAGTGTTTTCGAGTTTGGAGACCTGGACCTGAATGTTGCGAACTGCGGAGTCGATGCGTGGCTTCAGTGGACCCGCAGGCCTTACCGCATCCTTGACCTTATCCCCGAACCCTGTGGTGTTGGGAGCGACCCATTTCTTGCTGAATTCTGACACAGTAAACACTCCCTAACCGTTGGGGACTGGGCGGCAGCTTTACGATGGCTGTAACCCGTGGGCCCTGTCACTTGAGTGACAGCATCGCAGGTGACAGATGCGATGCAGGATGCGCTGGGTGTGAAGTGTTCGAGGCCTTATGCGGACGCATGCAGCGCAGCTTAATAGGTACCAGTGCCATCACCCCCTTGAGGCTTGTGAGCGAAGACCAGTTCCGAATTTGGGCAGGGGGAAGGGGACCTCACGCTCCCCTGGCAGTGAAGGGGCACACCTTTACTATCGAGAAGGAGAACATAGTCAGGGTGGACGGCGGAACGTTCGTATACGAAGAGGCCCTCGATCTAGTTAGGATGCTCAACTCCCCCAACCCGTTCGCCCACATGAACGCCACCATCGCGATATGGGAGAGGAATGGCGTCCTCCGCCTCCTTGTCCTGGCTCTTATTGCCATTATTATCGTCGCCGTGATCGCGTTGGCAAGAAGCTAAGAGATCCAATCCCATAGGTCTTCGTCGTGTGGCAGGGCCGGATGGCGCTGACACTTCCCTGTCGTCATAGGATCGGTGATTCCAATGAGCGTAGAGGAAGACGGAGTGGCCCAATTACCCTCAGAGGTGGTCACGCCGCGGAGAGGATAATCAAGGCAATAGCAGAACATGTACGGTGGGATTTCGACGGGGGAAATTCATTGCCGCTGGAGCTAGGCCTCCTCCGTCAGATTGCCAGATCGAAATTCCTTCTTCCGTTTTCATGACGTCAGAGGCTTGTCTGGCAGACGGATTCTACAGGCTGTCCCCAGCCTGAATCCCGCCTTCTGCCAGCCTATGGCGGGCGCTAGCTGGCAAAATGACGAATCTGACGTATCTGACGTATTTGATGACGATGATGACGAAAATGACGTGAACTCGGTCAAAATGACGCGTCGGGCTGCCATCGAAGACTTATAGCCCCTATGGCCATCTTGTCTGTCGTTTCGCTCTACAAAGCTTGCTCCTCTCGAGGTCGCCGGGGAAACATGGACGGGGCTTGAAAAACTTCGAAGGCGGTGAGGGTCGGCTTGAAGCAAGGGCCCTTGCGCCCTAAGCCCAGCCAGGCATGAACAGGGAGCCCTTGGTATTCCGAATCTATTGAGACGGGTGGACAGGTCTCACTGAACCAAGTCTTGCGAGGCCAGGGAAGGCCAGGCATCCGTCTCTCCGACCCGGACGTCGCCTATTCCCCATGGGGGACGAGCAACCAGGGCAAAGAGTAAAGGCGCCGGTTGCAGTGCATTGAATCATGGATCCGAAAGTCGGACCTGCGGAATCCTTGAGTGCGCTGGCGAAGGAGTACTGGGAGGAGCGCTTGGTGGACGACCCGTTGTTCGCCACCCTGTTGGGGGATAGGCGATTCGACGACCGGCTCCCCGACATCACCCCTGAAGGGCGTTCGCGGAGGGAGAGAGAGTACGAGTCCGTCATCGACCGGTGCTATGCCATCCCAGAGAGGGACCTGTCCGACGAAGACAGGTTGACCAGGACGGCCCTTCTCGACGACGTGCGGTCGGCGCTGGACTACTCCCTGTGCCGCCTTGAGGAGTGGACCGTGGATCCGCTCAGTGGCCCGCAGGTCGAATTCGTCAACGTCGAGTCCTATCAGCCAGTGAGAAGTCCTGCCGAAGGCCGAGCGATGACAAAGCGCTGGACCGCCATGGGCCGATACTTCGACGACCACATGGCGAACCTCAGACGAGGGGCTTCCGAAGGCAGGGTGGTCGTGCGCGCCTGCGTGGAGAAGGCCGTCGACGAGGTCCATGAAATGATCGCCAAGCCCGAATCGGAATGGGCGTTCCTGCGCCCTCTCGCCATGCCTCATGATGACTGGTCGGAAGACGAACGGCGCGACTTCAGAGAGAGGTTGACTGGCGCCGTCCGGGATTCCGTACGTCCCGCGCTCGTCCGATACATGGAGTTCCTGACATCGGATATCCTGCCGAGGGCTCGCCCACAGGAGCGCCCAGGCATAATCCACGTGCCAGGTGGCTCCGAGGCCTACGCACGATTGATTCGGGTGCACACCTCCCTTGACCTGACTCCGGAGGAGCTCCATCAGACAGGCCTAAGGGAGGTGGCCAGGGTCAACGCTGAGATTGAGGTGCTGGGCGAGAGGGTCTTTGGCGTTCAGGACAGGAAGGAGATACTCCACCGCCTCCGGACGGACCCTTCGTTACACTTCGCTTGCGGAGACGAAGTTGCGGAGAAAGCGGAGGCGGCGCTGTCGAGGGCGAAGGCCGCGATCGCGGATTGGTTCGGGCGCGTCCCCAAGGCCGACTGCGAGGTCGTGCGTATGGGGGAGCACGAAGAGAGGCATTCGACGATAGCGTACTATCGCCAGCCCGCGGCCGACGGCTCGAGGCCGGGCAGATACTGCGTTAACACGTCTGCGCCGAAGACCAGGCCTCGTTATGAAGCCGAGGCCCTCGCCTACCACGAATCGATTCCCGGCCACCACCTCCAAATCGCGTTAGCCCAAGAGCTGGAGGGGATCCCGGAGTTCAGGAGAAACAGCGGCGTGACAGCCTTCGTGGAGGGGTGGGGCCTGTACTCGGAGCGGCTCGCGGATGAAATGAGGCTCTACTCGTCGGACCTAGACAGGATGGGGATGCTTTCCTACGACGCCTGGCGGGCGTGTCGCCTGGTCGTGGACACCGGGATGCATGCGATGTGGTGGACTCGCGGGGAGGCCATCGAATTCATGCTGGAGAACACGGCCTTGGCGGAGAACAACATCGTGAACGAGGTCGACAGGTACATCACCTGGCCGGGGCAGGCCCTAGCCTACAAGGCGGGCCAGCTGGAGATGATTCGCCTTCGTCAGGAGGCGAGGGGGCGGCTGGGCGAGAGGCTCGACATCAAGGAGTTCCACGACGCCCTTCTGGGCGACGGGGCGGTGCCGCTGAAGGCACTTCGCGAGATCGTGGAGAGGTACATGGGAAAGCACCAGCACGGATAGTCTGGCTGTTGTCCACCAGGAGCCGTGATTGGGACCCTCCACACGAAAGAGGAGGTGACGGAGGGTCGATGCTTGAGTCTGACCATCCCACCCACGAAAGCCCGCAAGCCATCTGGCCGGCGAACTCCTTCACCCTCTCCACCTCCCTCCTTCTGTCTTCCCTTCCCTGGTCCTCTCCCTTCATCGGAAGAGGAATCCCTATCTGACTCTAACGGCAGCAGGGTTTTCTTCCACTAAGCCTGGCCTCGCCTTTTGGAGATGTAGCTGGTCACTCCAGAGCGCACTCATTGAATCCGGTTCCTCGGCCTTGCCGACGGCGTTTGGGGAAGATGATTCAGGGATGCTCGAAGCGCATTTTCGTCCGCATGCGGTACGGGGTGCAGCCAGGCACACACGAACCACGAAGAGGAGCACCTGCGAGCTGCGAGGATATCGTGGCGACTGATTTCCGCGAGCCTGAAAACCAGAACGCATGGCTGGGAAAATGGTTTTGTTTACTGAAACAGTTCTATTTACCATAGGTAGTCTACACAAATAGCTCGTGATTTAAAGACTTAATAGAGGCTGAGGCTGTTTAGCTATGCGGAGAGTGTAAGATTCACGACTAGTCTTAATCTATTTACTAGGCAAAGGTGCTCTCGTCAACTAGGAGGTAGCTCCTAGATGACAGAGCCAGACGACGAACTCATCGAGAAGAAGGGAGTCTCGCGAAGGAACTTCATGAAGGGAGCAGTCGCAGGCGCAGTGGTGGGCGCTGTCGTGGTGGCCGGTGTCGAGGAAGGCGTACGGATACCGGGCCTGCCCAAGTCAGCTGCGACCACGGTGACCTCTACGAAAACGGTGACCACAACGGTCACGGGGACCGGCACGGGGACCGGCACGGGGACCGGCACGGGGACCGGCACGGGGACTTCTACAACCCCAACGGGACCAGTGACGTCCAAAGTGGTGACGCTCACCGTAAACGGGAACCCACAGACGTTGTTGGTACAGGCCAACTGGTCTCTTCTGGAAGTGCTCAGGGAAAAGCTCAACCTCTTCTCAGTGCATGACGGCTGCTCATTGGGCGAATGCGGAGCATGCACCATCATGATGGATGGAATGGGCATCAACTCATGCCAGATCCTGGCGATCGAGGCGGAAGGCCACCAGATAACGACCCTTGAAGGGATAAGCGACTACGGAAACAACCTCGATCCTGTGCAGAAGGCGTTTATAGCGAACCAAGCGGAAGGGTGCGGCTACTGTACTCCAGGCCAGATAATGCAAGCGAGGGCGCTTCTTAACGCCATCCCCAAACCGACGACGGCTCAGATACGTACAGCCATGGGGGGCAACCTGTGCATATGTGGCGTGTACAACAGAATTTTGACGGCTGTAGCGTCAGTGGGAGGTAGCAGCTAGACATGTCGACTCCTACTTTCAATGTACTGAGCCAACCTAACCCAGACCTCCTTCTTCTGCAGAAGGTGACGGGCAAGCTCGACTACTCGACCGATCACGTCTTCGAAGGAAAGCTGTACGCGGCGATGCTGGGCAGCCCCTACCCTCACGCGAAGATAACCGCCATCGACACGAGCGCCGCGATGGCCCTTCCGGGCGTCAAGGCTGTCACCACCTACTTGGACTGCCCCATAATGACCCAGGAGCTATTCTATGTAGGTCAAGAGGTGTGTGGCGTGGCCGCGACAGATCCGCACATCGCTTCCCAGGCTCTGTTGCTGGTCAAGGTGACGTATAGTGTCCTGCCGTTCGTTACGAACATCGACGCGGCCATTACCAACAATACGCTGACCGGGCTCATTCCGAACACCAACGAAGTGGGAGAACCCTTGACGGGAGGCTGGGGCGACGTTAACGCAGGCTTCGCCGCCTCGGACGTGACCGTCGAAGACACGATAGGGATGTCGGCGTCATACCAACATTCAACCCTTGAGCCGAGGTCCTGCATCGCCGTATGGGATAATCTTGTACAGGATCAGCTCACCATCTACACGGATTGTCAGAACCCGTTCTCCTTCCGGTCCACCGTAGCCGGGGCCCTGAACATTCCTCTGGAGAACGTGACCATCAAAACCCACGGCACCGGAGGGGCGTTCGGTGACCTTAACTTCAACACGCACAATGTAGTAGCTGCGGTCCTTGCCAAGAAGGCAGGGGCCCCAGTGCAGTACCATTTGAGCAGGAAGCAGAACTACCTAAGCTCAACCCAGCAGTACGCCGACAGGGGTGACATAAAACTGGGCGCCAAGAGTGACGGGACCCTCATGGCCATACAGGCCACTTTCTGGACCGACATCGGGGCCTTCCCCTGGCCGGCAGTGGGCGATGCGATATCGCCTCTGCAGATCACCTTCAACGTGCCCAACGCCAGCTTCACTGGTCACACAATCACCACCAACAAGCCTCAGGGCGCGTACTGGAGGTGCGTAGGAGAGCCCGGAGGCCTCTTCGACATGGAGCCCGTAATCGAGCAGCTGTGCGCGAAGCTGAACATGGACAAGGTTCAGTTCTTGCTCAAGAACGTGAAGACCATGAACGACACCGACAACGGGTCATTGGGGCTCAACGCGGGGCAGTCGGGATTGCCCTTCTCAAGCATGGCCTTGGCGAAGTGCATCCAAGACGCAGCCAACAGCATCGGATGGACGACAAAGTGGCACGCCCCTGGTACCAAGGTGCTCTCCGACGGCAGGTATCACGGAATCGGCATTAGCGGTTTCGTCTGCAACAAGGGAACTTCCGGAGGCGACATCGACTGTGCCATTATCAACTCGACCACTGACGGCGGGTTCTTCCTGAACGTTGGCATCTCGAGCATACAGGACACGGTCTCCGCTCTGACCTACCTCGCAGCTGAAGCGATAGGCGTCAGCGCCGGGGACGTGCGCATTGGCGCTTACGGCGACACCTCGGTCACCCAGAACTGCGGGGGACAAGGCGGAAGCACGAGGTGCATCACCACAGGGGCTGCCGTGTTACAGGCAGGGCTCGACGTCCAGAGCCAACTCTTCGCGGTAGCCGCCCCGATGCTGAAGACTACGCCCGACAAGCTCAGCGCAAAGCTAGGGAATATCTTCGTTACAGGTACCCCGACCCAGTCCGTGACGGTCGCGGCCGTCCTAGCCGCCTCTCCGAATCCCATCGTGGGCAGAGGATACAACACATATCCCACCAAGATGGTGACTAGGACGACGTGCGCCACGGCAGCCGAGGTCGCGGTCGACGAAGCCACGGGCGCCATAGAGGTCCTGGATATGGTGACGGCCGACGACGTGGGAACGTCCCTAACACACAACGGCACCACGAACCAGATCATGGGAGGGGCCGTGCAGTCCCTTGGGTACGCGCTGATGTGGTCATGGTTCGTCGACGATAGCGTCGGGGTTCCGATGAACCCCAGCTTCCTGGGCCACAGGTTCCCCACCCAAAATGACTTCCCGACCCCTGACAACTTCACCGCCATCATCGAGGAGTCGTATGACAAGAACGGTCCGTTAGGCGTAAAGGGCTTGGGCGAGCCGCCGCTGGCGACGCCGGCAGCGGCGATCGTCAACGCTATCTACAACGCCACTGGCAAATGGGTCAGGTCGCAGCCGGCAACGCCATGGGCGGTGCTGAAGGCGTTGGGGAAGAGCCAGTAGGTGAAATGGAATGAAAGTCATTAACCACTATGACGCGACATCGGTCTCCGACGCCGTTGCCATGCTGGACAAGTACGGAAGCGCAGCCGCTGTGATAGGCGGAGGGACGGACTTAACTCACCAGCTGAAGGGATTCATCAGGGCAGATCTCCCCGACTACCTCATCAACCTCAAGACTATACCTGGCCTCAATGCGATCTCCTCGGACGCGTCCGGGGTGCTGCACGTGGGGTCTCTCGCCACACTGGCAAGCATCGCCAACAATTCGACGGTCCTTGCCACCTGGCCTATGCTTGCCGCGGCGGCCAGCGAAGTGGCTACCCCGAACATCAGGAACATAGGGACCATCGGCGGAAACATCAGCCAGGAGGTCTGGTGCTGGTACTACCGCTGGGAGGGCAACATGTTCCCCTGCCTGAGGAAGGGAGGAGGCACCTGCTACGCGGTGAGTGGCCTGAATCAGTTCCACAGTGTGTTCGGCGGACCTCTGGGCTGTTACTCCGTGGCAGCGTCGGACACGGCCATCGCGCTGCTTGCTCTGGGAGCGTCAGTCGTAACGAGCTCGAGGACCATACCGATTAACAAGTTCTTCTACGCCCTCGCTCCGGGCACCGTCCTCAAAGCCGACGAAATCATCACGGAGATTGACGTGCCGGCTCCACCCACGGGCAACAAGCAGGTCTTCATCAAGCAGCAGGTCAGGAAGAACTTCGACTTCGCCCTCACAAGCGTGGGCCTGATGGCCGCGCCGGCTTCAGGGACAGTCACCACGGCCAACATCTGGCTGGGTGGGGTCGCTCCGACGCCGATCGAGGCGACTGGCGCAGAAACCGCCCTGAAGGGCAACGCTATCAGCGCCACCGTAGCAACGAACGCTGGAGCAGCCGCCATAGCTAACGCCGTTCCGCTGGCCGACAACCATTACAAGACTAACATCATAAGCGCACTAGTAAGTAAAGCGATACTGACGTAGGAAGTTGAGGATGAGGTTTGTCACTTCATCCCCAACACCCCTTTTTATTTATTCTATTAAACAAGGCATACAGACCGCATGGTAAATCGTCTATTGACGTAAATCAAATATCGTGGTAAGTGTGATATGACATCGGATAATCGTATGGAAATTGATTTGGCCCATATAGACGCCAAGTACGCGCCGTTCTGGTACGCGGTCAAGGTCACCGCCAGGGACGAACATGGGCAGCCCACCAAGGGCGTCATCATCTGTGAACACATAACCCGGAAGATGCTTTCACAGGAGTTGATAAAGCAGGCAGAAGAGGATCTGTGCGTCTTCCAAGCCCTGAGGGAACCCCGAGATGCTAAGGTGATGATCTAGTGGGCGTGGCATTCCGTCTTCGCCCGGATGGGACCTACTTCGTCAGGATTCATGGGCCCAACGGCGTCCGTGAACTGCGAGCGGTCTTCGATACGGCGTCGGAGCTCTGCCTGATTCAGAGAAGCGATGCCATCGAGCTGGGTTACAACGCCTTCTACATTCCGGAAGTAGCCAACCTGAAAACGAAATTGCTCACGCCTCACTATCTGGTTAAAGTTCCTTTCATCACGATCAGCAAGATCGAAGTGGGGAAGCTTGTCGTGGAGAACGTGTTGACGGCGGCTCAGGACCTCAGCAATGAACTCGGCGTCGATTTCGTAATGGGCCGAAGCCTCCTTGGCAATTACAAGCTTGTCTACGATTTTCCACGGGGGATCGTCGAGCTGACGGAGGGATCGCCTTGAGCCTCAAGATCTTCTTGGTCTTCTTGGTAATTTCCGCCGCACTTACTGTCCCGGCGGTCTATCAGGTGCCAAACCCGGTAGGCCATGGAACAGGCGCGATTCACGTAAGTATCGTGGGGATGGAGAATATCAGGCTCCTGAACTTCAGCTCGCTGGTGGTGAACACCGTGCGACTGGGATGTGGCACTTATGCGGTGTACACGACCAACCTGACCTTCACCTTCTCCAATGCCGCCGTGGTTCCGATCAACGCGTCGGTGATAGTCTACACCAGCTACGAAAAGACCGGAGTCCTCCTCTCACAGTATCCCTTGACCTTTGAGGTCCCTGCAAATTCTTCGAATTTCATCGCCAGAGCACAGATGCCTGCTCAAGTCTCCATTCAGAACGCTCCCGTCCTCCCGACGCTGGCCTTCTCCACGGCGCTCCTACAAGCCAGCAACGCGACGTTGACCTACCCAGTCCCCAAGACGATCCCGTTAATTCGGCTCATAACTGGGGGCGGTTGAGCTCTCGAAGCGCTTCAAGATCACTCCCTTGATTGCAGGCCTCGTAACGGGCCTCTGGGCCGCCATCGCAGTGGGGATCTTCGCGATGAACATCCCCGAAGCCTTCGGCATCTGCGGCATATCTCATCCGAGAGACATGATTGATTTCGTCTTCAACAAGCTTCTCGGCACCAACTTCTTTCTCTCAAACTACTCCCTCGTCATCCCTGTGCTGACCTATGTGGGCATCGTGCTCGGAGCGGCCATCTCGGCATACCAGAAGAAGGAGCTACGGCTCAGGTCGGTCCCCGACCGCGCCTCTCCCGTGATATATGGCTTCGCAGTAGCCAACTTTGGCATGCTCATGGGCTTCTGCTCGGTCAGGGCGGTCATGCTGTTGGCTTACGGGAACCTCCTGGCCGTGCCCGGGCTGATCGGGATCCTCATAGGCGTGGTCGTCGCCTGCCGCTTCGTCAAATGGAGGGTTAAAGCACGGGACTAGAGGTCACCGTCGCCACGCTGATCGCCGGCCTGATTATAGGCTTCCTGTGGCAGCGCTCCAAGGCATGTTCGGTCTCCGGCTACAGAGACTTTTACCTCTTCAAGGACACCTACCTCCTGAAGACGGTCCTGGGGATGTTCGTGGGTGCCCTCGTTGGGTTCGTTGTCCTGAGGCCCTTCAGCCCTTACGAAGGCGATTTCCTCGCGCTGCTCAAGACCCCGGGCCTCACGCTTGATACGATGATATTGATCTTCATAGGCGGAATAGGCTTCGGGCTTTTCTCCGTCCTCGCCGGAGGGTGCCCGACCAAACAGCACGTAGCAGCTGCCAGCGGATCCAAGACCTCGATGCTCTACCTTCTGGGTTTTTATGCCGGCCTGATCTGGTTCCAGGTAGTGGTCCTTGCATACCTTCTATCGATATTTGGCGTTGGTTAGCGCCTTCTTACTGATCGGGGGCATCCTTGCCCCGACCCCCTTAACGTCGAACCTCGGCGCCACACGCGCCCAGGTTGCCCAGGCCGAAATCGCCGACCCTGAGCAGGCTCAGCCCCCGAACGAAACCCTTCTGCTTGGCATCAACAGCACCGCCGTTCACGTCGGCGACACGATCATCTTCGAAGGCGTCTTGACACCCCCGTTTGTGGCAGGCATCCTCCTCACCATCACCTGGCCCGACGGCAGCTGGGAGAACTTCAGGTTGCAATCCAACGAAACCGGGGAATTCTCATACGAATTGTACATGCCCATGGACGGCCAGTTCCGCGCCAGCGCGCTTCTCGTGAACACGACGGCGGTGATGAGCAATGCCGTCACATTCGTCGTGACCTACACGCCCAAAACCGAACCAGGCAACGAGACGACGTCTTCAACCTCCACCGTTCCGGCGAGCAGTACCGCCCCTGCGACCTCCACTACCCCCTCCAGCGGTAGCAACACGTCTAGTGCCACACAGGCACCCGTATCGACGCGGAACACGACCAATTGGCTCTCCATCGGAGTCGCCATTTCCTTAGTGGTGGTTCTTCTGGTAGTTTCGCTCGCTTACGTGGAGCGCAGGGAGGGCCGTCGAAAGGCTAATATTCCTCACAAGCCCGACGGGGTGTAAAGGGGTCAGGGTCATTGTCCGAAGCTGCAGACGAGTACGAGGAAGTAGCATACGAGCAGTCGGTGAAACTGATGCAAGTGATGCCGCCTGGTCCGCCAGCCTGGCATTCCTCCTATATTATGAGGGTGCCGGAGGAGCTTCAGCCCGGGACAGTCCTGGAGGTGTCGGTCTCGTCGATGGTGAAAGTAATCGCGCACCTCTTCAGGAAGGATGCGAGCGGCGCGGTTCATGAGCCCGTCCTGAGTCCTCCGCCGGCTTCTAAGCTGCACTTCGTGTACCCCGTTGATGTTGCTGGGGCCTATCAGCTGAGGCTGTCCCAGTCCCAACTTTACTCCATAGTGGACGCGAAGGTCAAATTTGTCATCAAGAAGCCCAAGCCCAAGGAAGAGCCCGGAGGCAGCGGACACCAATCGACGATCGGTGGGCAACAGAACTAGAGCTCGTGGTCTAAATGAAGAAGAAGGGCCCTACTCGTACGAGACCCAAGGATCCTAAGGCTTCTTCCTCCCTGATTCGGGCGCGGTCAACGTTAATGGCGCGCCTGTCACCCCGAGCTTTATCCTCGGTGGGACGGGCTGGCCTTTTGGATTAGCATTCTGCCGAAGGTCGTCTTAGCGGGTGGTGGCATGGCGTGGCCTAATTCCATGCTGATATGATGCAGGACGTCATTTCATCCTCTTGTCCGACGACAGTTACCGAAGAGACGAACCACACGATGAGTCACCTGAGCCCGTTTTGGCCTCTCCCTTGCCAAGACGTACCAGGACGAGCAACCACTCTGTTTATAGACCCGCTTTCTCCATTCCCTCAAGAAAGATGAGGGAGCAGTTCCCTGGCGATTTCCGTGAGCGACCAAGATAGCCAAAGTGAGCAATCCTTCTGGAGCGTCCCCACTCCAAATGTATTTCAGCGTCTACAGACATCATCGAAAGGCCTAACTGACGATGAAGCGGGAAAACGGCTCAAGCAGTATGGCCCGAACCTTCTGACGCCGAAGAAGAGATCGGATACCCCCACACTTCTGCTCGCCCAGTTCAAGAGCCCGGTCATCCTCATCCTGATCTTCGCAGGGGGGTTGTCATTCTTCCTTGGTGATCACGTGGACGCGGTCATCATCCTGGTCATCATCCTGGTAAGCAGCCTCCTCGGGTTCTCGCAGGAGCGAGGCGCCAACAAAGCTGTCGAGAAGTTGCTCGCGATCGTGCAGACCAAGGCGACCGTACTTCGCGATGGAAGTCAAAAGGAGATCCCGGTCGAGGGGATCGTGCCTGGAGACGTTGTCATCCTCAACGCTGGAGACCTTATCCCCGGAGATTCTTTGATTATAGAATCCAAAGACCTCTTCGTCAATGAAGCATCTTTGACTGGAGAAACTTATCCAGCTGAGAAAACGGCCGGAGTTCTACCGCCTGAAACAGCGCTCAGTCAGCGGACAAACAGTCTCTTCATGGGCACAAACGTAGTCAGTGGCAGCGCACAGGCAGTGGTTATTGGGACCGGATCAAGAACCGAGTTCGGCAAAGTCTCCGAGCGGTTGAAACTAAAGCCACCCGAAACCGAGTTTGAGCATGGCGTCCGGCGGTTCGGGTATCTTCTTGTGGAAGTTACGATGCTACTAGTGGTTGTCACTTTCGCCATAAATGTGTATCTTGCGCGTCCGGTGCTGGAATCTCTTCTCTTTTCATTAGCTCTCGCTGTGGGATTGACTCCGCAACTGCTCCCGGCGATTATCAGCATCAACCTTGCTCAGGGAGCGAAAAAGATGGCGCAGCAGAAAGTCATAGTCAAACGGTTGGAATCCATTGAGAATTTTGGCAGCATGAACGTGCTCTGCTCCGACAAGACTGGCACCCTGACAGAGGGCGTGGTAAAGATACAGTCCATGCTTGACGTTGAGGGAAAGGAAAGCGAAAAGGTGCTTCTCTACGCTTTTCTCAACGCTTATTACCAGACTGGATTCACCAATCCCATAGACGAAGCGATTCGGACTGACGAAGCGATTCAGGCTCATCATTTTGATGTGTCCGCTTACCGGAAGCTGGACGAGGTCCCGTATGATTTCATTCGTAAGCGGTTGAGCATCTTGGTGTCAAAGGACGGAGAGGGCCTGATGGTGACGAAAGGTGCTCTGCAGAATGTGCTTGATGCCTGCTCCTCGGTTGAAACTTCCGAGGGTACCATCGTTGAAATCGCGGAGGCGCGAAAGCAGGTTCAACAACGCTTTGAAGAGTTCAGCGCCAAAGGCCTTCGAGTTCTGGGGGTCGCTTACAAGTCCACTGGAACTGAGAAACTCATTACGAAAGATAGTGAAGTCGGAATGACCTTCTTGGGATTCCTTCTCCTCTTCGACCCTGTCAAGCCAAACATCGCCGAGACCATTGGCGAGATGAAACATCTCGGAATCTCACTGAAGATCGTGACAGGAGACAACCGACTGGTCGCAGGTGTCCTTGCTCAGCAGGTCGGATTCCCAGCTCCAAGAGTCGTTGCGGGTCCGGACCTCCTTAAGATGAGTGACGAGGCGCTGCTCGCAAGCGTGAATCAGACTGACATATTCGCGGAGGTGGAGCCAAACCAGAAGGAACGCATCATTCTCGCGCTCAAGAAGGCCGGGAATGTTGTAGGGTACATGGGAGATGGAATCAACGATGCCTCAGCTCTCCATGCTGCTGACGTCGGGATCTCAGTTGAGAGCGCCGTGGATGTCGCGAAAGAATCGGCATCCATCGTTCTGCGTGAAAAAGACCTGAGCGTGCTTGTCCAAGGAGTAAAGGAAGGAAGAAGAACCTTCACCAACACCCTCAAGTATGTATTCATGGCGACCAGCGCCAATTTCGGAAACATGTTCAGCATGGCAGGTGCATCCCTCTTCCTCCCCTTTCTCCCGCTCCTGCCCACGCAGATACTGCTTACCAATCTAATGACAGATTTCCCAGAGATGACCATCGGCACAGACAATGTGGATAGTGAAATGGTCGAACAGCCTCGACGGTGGAACGTCAAATTCATTCGCAATTTCATGATAACGTTCGGCATCCTAAGTTCGGTGTTTGACTATCTCACCTTTGGAATGCTGTTGCTTGTCCTGCGTTCGTCGACCGTCCTATTTAGAACCGGCTGGTTTGTGGAGTCGGTCGTCTCAGCGACTCTAGTTGTAATGGTCATCCGGAGCCGGCGTCCCTTCTTCAAGAGTGTTCCGGGGAGGCAATTAGTGGTAGCTACTATAGCGACTGTCGGCGTCTCCCTTATCCTTCCCTACACTCTTCTAGGAGGCTTGTTCGGATTTAGCCCGCCCCCCGTTTCGTTTATGTTGGCGATGGCGGTGATCGTGCTACTCTATATTGTCTCAGGCGAAGTGGCCAAGAGGATTTTCTACAGTCGAGTGAAATTCTAATCCCTGCCATCTGGGAGATGCCCTGTATCTCCTCGGCTTGCTTCGTCGAGCACCACTTGCTCGTTCCAAATCCGATTCCTCGAAAACTGGGGAAAAACATTCGGGAGCGCTTTCTGGAGTCACAATACACTGATATAACGGCGAAACGAGCGAAGTTCCGTGGACATCTACATTCTTAGGCACGGGGAGGCCGGCAAGACGCTTCCAATGGGAGGATTGGACGCCGAGCGTCCCTTGACCTCCACAGGCAGGAAGGAGGTGGGGGAGGTTTGCGGGAGGCTAGACGCCTTGGGCCTCAAGTTAGACAGGATAGCCACTAGCCCCCTGAAGAGGTCGAAGGAGACGGCCGAGATAGCCGGGAAGACATTCAAGGTCGAAGTCGAAGAGTGGGCGGAGCTCAAGCCCGAGGCGAACAGGGAGGACCTGGTGAAGAAGCTTTCGAGGATCAGGCGTGACTCCTCCGTTCTTCTTGTCGGCCACGAGCCATTTCTTTCTTCGTTCGTGGCAGAGGCGGTTGGGGCGGGGCCTGAAGCGAAGATCCTGCTCAAGAAGTCTGGGCTGGCTCGCATCTCCGTGACTTCCTTCACTCCCAAGATGACGGGCGAGCTGCGGTGGCTCCTGAGCCCCAGAATCATCAAGAGGCTTAGGTAAGGGTTCTCCTGACCGCTGTCCTGGCTCTCGCGTGGTGAAGTGCATCGAAGGTCGCCGTCATCGATCTCGGCTTTAACTCTCTGAAGATGGTGATCTATCGAGTCACCGACAGCGGTTCCTTTGAAGCGTATGATCAGTACGGCGCGATGGCGAAGCTGGGTGAAGGGCTGAACACGACCGGAAGGCTGGGAGAGGACCCCATGCATCGCACCATTGAGACCCTTCGCCTCTACAAGGAGATAGTGAATACGGAAGGCCTGGACCGTGTGCTGCCCATCGCAACCAGCCCCGTCAGAGAAGCGAAGAACGGCATGGAGTTCGTCAAGCGGGCGAATAAGGAGACGGGCTTTGCTTTCAGGGTCCTTTCGGGGAAGGAGGAGGCGCTCTTCTCCTTCCTAGGTGCCGCGGAAGCGATGAACCTTTCCTCCTCCGTCTTCTTCGACCTAGGCGGTGGGAGCCTAGAAATCACCGCTACAAGGAAGGCTAAGCTGGTCAAGGTGATGAGCCTCCCGATTGGAGCTCTGAAGCTGACTCAGTCCTTCGCGGACTCTCGGGGGGGATACTCAAGGAGGAAACTGAAAGGAATGGAGCGGGAGGTCCTGAAACTCCTCCCCAACAGGAGAGAACTCGAGATCGAGGGCGGAGCGGCTCTCGCCGGCGTCGGTGGAACGGTTCGGGCCCTGGCTCGCTATGATCAGGAGCTGAGGAAGTACCCGTTCTATAAGGTCCACAATTACGTTCTAAAGAGGGCGGCTGTGGAATCGATGTTCGAAAGGCTTCAGAAGCTGCCCGCCGTCGAGATAGCCGAGATTGAACCCATCGGCGGCGGCCGCGCTGAAACCATCGTTGCAGGGGCCCTTGTCTGCAAGTCGTTGATGGAAAGCCTGTCCATCGACGACCTCCACGCGAGCACCCACGGCCTCAGGGACGGCGTCCTCAAGGCGTTTCTCGACGACCCCTATGTCTATTCGAAGAGGTCGATGAGGGAGGCGCATGTTGCCGAGTTGGCCAAGCCTCCCGCCTGGAGGAACCTCCTCCGCTATTCACGCCCCCTATTGGAGGCCTTCGAAGGTGCCGGCCTCATAAAAGAGGAGCATGTTCCCGCGCTGGTTCATGCGGTCAGGCTGGCCACGGGTGAAAGCTCCTGCCTAGACCCCTTCACCCTATTCTACGCATCGATGTATGAGAACAGCCCTCTCAGCCACTCCCTCCAGCTCGCTGCCTCCATCGCTCTCGTAAGGACAAGGAAGCCCAGGGTGGCTGACTGGTTCTTCGCGAGGTACAAGTCGATACTAGATGTGGAAGGCAGGGAAGCCATAAAGGGACTGGCCTACTGCACGACCATCATAGAATTGCTCGAAAGGACCCATTGTGACGTCACCGCGCGCCTAGGCAAGAACGAGATCACGCTGGAGGTGATCCCCCTCGAGAGGGGCTTCCCCCGGCGGCAGTTTGAAGAAGCCGTCAAGACCCTTGAAGGTGGTTTCGGATTGAAGGTCGCGGTCAAGGTGAAGAGGGAAGCTCCTGAGCCCTCGAAAGGCCGGAAAGCCCGAGATCCCAGTTTTAGCAAGGAGAGATGATCACGAGCACGAGCAGTCACAGGTTGCCGGTCAAAGGGCGGCTGATCGTCGGAGAGGGGATTGACGGATCAGGGAAGACCACACAGCTCCACCTCCTGGAGAAGTGGCTCACTAGCCTAGGCCTTCGGGTCTTCCGCACGGAATGGAACTCTTCGGAGGTCGTGAAGGAGATCACCTCCCAGGGTAAGAAGAAGGGACTGCTGACGCCGACCACATTTAGCCTCCTCCACGCCACGGACTTTGCCGACCGTTACGAGAGGAACATCTTCCCGCTTCTGAGGGCCGGCTACTTTGTGCTCGCCGACAGGTACGTCTACACGGCCTATGCGAGGGACGTGGTCCGGGGATGCTCCCCCGACTGGGTCAGGAAGGTGTACAGCTTCCCGGCCAGGCCCGATATCGCATTCTACTTTAGGGTCCCAGTGGACGTGGCAGTGGACAGAATCCTCGAAGGGAGGCCCAAACTCAAGCATTACGAATCTGGCATGGACCTCAACCTCAGCAACGACATTTATGAAAGCTACAGGATATTTCAGGGGAGAATCACCCAGCAGTACGAAGGGATGGTGCTGCGGGAGGGTTTCACTGTGGTTGATGGGACCCAGGACATAGAGACTCAGCAGAACTTCGTCCGCGATAAGGTCAAAATGATGATATCCCCCGAAGTCGGCGTCCAGGAGGAGAAGGGCCTTGCTCAGTAGGCCAGCGCGCAACATTCGGCCGAAGCTTATCGAGTACTACGGAGAGGGCCTCCCCAACTTGAATAAGGCGGAGGTAAAGGGCAGGCTCATCGTCATCGAGGGGCCCGACGCTGCCGGAAGGAGCGTGCAGACGAACCTCATAATGAGCAAGCTGGAGACGGCGGGACATGCCGTTGTGACAACGGGGCTGAAGAGGTCCGAACTCATTGGGGCGGGGATACTCACCGCCAAGCAGAGGCTGCCGTTGGGAAAGAAGACCCTGACCCTCTTCTATGCCGCCGACTTCGCCGACCAGCTTGAGCACAAGATCCTCCCCGCGCTTCACGCTGGACAGTTGGTCCTAGCCGACCGTTACATCTATACGCTGATAGCCAGGAGTGTAGTCAGGGGGATAAGCAGGAAGTGGTCCCATGACCTCTTCGGCTTCGCCCTGAAGCCAGACTTGGCCTTCTGTCTCGATGTGGAGCCCGTCGAGCTTTTCGACAGGGCCTTCAAGAAGGACGGAACCCTCGACTACTACGAGTCGGGGGCCGACATGGGGCTTTCCGACGACCTCTACGATTCATTCATCAAGTACCAAAGGCTCATGGTTAGGGAGTTCGCCTCCATGGAGAAGAAGTACAAGCTGATCAGGGTAGACGGCAACAGAAGCGTGAATGAAGTCAACGCGGACCTGCAGAGGATGATTGACGACTACCTCGACCAACAGCAGTGAAAAGCTGGACAGTGACCTAGCCCAAGCAGTCATCGCTCGGTTCCTGCTTGGCCTCACTAGATGTTACAAGAGACAGTCCCCTTCTCGGGATTGGCCGACCTCTAGGACCAGGGGTTACGGATGCCGGTGGTAGTAGACTGCATTCAGCTGCCGCTCGACGTCACGGTTCTTGATGCCTGTTCCGCCAGGAAAGGATGGCTCGCTATCATCTTGTTGGAATTCCGTGCAAGAAACACATAGACTTTTCATTTCAAGGTTGCAGGCTGTTCATTCGGACCACAGTATACACGTCTTGTTCAAATACCCCATCGACGTCATTAAGTGTGTGGTAGCATAATGGCACAAAAGACTAAGAAGATGACAAAGAAAGAACTCGCTAAGGAGCTGGCAGCTCTAAAGACGGAAATTGCCAGCTTGAAAACAGAGTTGGCTCTGAAGACGGAAGTTGCTAGCTTGAAAACAGAGCTGGCGCACTTGCGAACTGAGCAGAGAGTCAAGCTCAAGGACGAGATAGACAACCTGCATAAGAAGATGCAGGCCGAGCTGGAAGCGCTGAAAGCGGCTGCAGGCGCCAAACGCGAAGAGAAGAAGATCAAGGGGAAAGTCCAAGCCCTTGAAGAGAAGGCGGCAAAGGCGACCGGGAAGGCTAAGGCGGCAATTGAAGCACGAATGAAGAATACACCAAACGAATCGAAGAAGGTCGCTACGAGCGTCGAAGAGCCAAAGGAAGTCAAGCCGGGCAACTGATGCCCAGCTAAGTCGAGCCACATTCTTCCCACTCGTGCGAGTTCTTCTGACGCAATCGATCAACTGTCAGTGCTGCTCTGCCCTCTTCAACTGACCTGTACGAGGCGAGACTTGCGGTGGGAAGGCATTATGCCGTTCCCATGCGTTACTCATCTTTCCCGCCCCATTCCTCCATCGTTCTCTAGGCGTTACCCCTCCGTTCTGCCCCATTCCTTGTCGTTCTCCCACGTTCCCACCGTTCCCATGACCCGTCGACATCTTTTCCAGACATGCGCCTACTTGGAGCCTGCATAAAGTCCTGAGGTCTACTGCTCTGGATGGGATTGCGACGTCCCCCTTTCCGCACATACGATGCAAAGTCTAAAATACGATTCAGAGCCTCTATCTACTCTTGGCTTGAAGGGTGTACTGGTGTGAGTGCAGGCTACCTCTCCCGGCATCCTACTGGGGTGTCGTCTCGGTGCCTTAGACGTCGACCTCCCGAGGAAGGTTGACGACTAGCTTGACCAGAAGCGACTTAGACGTCGACGCTTTCGCCTCCATATTCGGGGAGCGGGTCGGCGGAGTCACCAAGAGGCTGAAAAAGTTCAGGGCCGATCCCAGCGCCGCGAACATCCACGACCTGAGGACGGCCATCAGGCGGTTCGAAGCCGCCGAGGCGGTCGTCACCAACAAGCTTCGTCGGTCCGGCGCGCACAGGGAGTTTCGGGCGGGCTGTAAGAACGTCTTCAAGCTCACGACGAAGGTCAGAGATTCGGACGTCATGACTGACAGGTTGACCGGCGAAGCGCGGAACGATAGGCTCCTGCGTCTGATCGACGACCTCGCGCAGGAGAGGGCCATCCACGTGCGGTCCTCTCGGGCCGCGGCTGGGTCTTTGCTCAAGGCCAAAGAGCCAGTGGTTCTCCCCTCTTCGGTGTCAGGGCGCAGGTTGAACAACAAGGTCAGGAAGGTCGTGGGCAAGCTCAGCGACCTGATCGACGATGAAGTGAAGACCGTCCTCGGAGACGAGACCGACGAAGCGACACTCCATCGGTTGCGGAAACACTGCAAGCAGCTGCGTTATGTTGTAGAGTTCGCAGAGACCGATCGGGGGAATGCTTCGCTGCTGGGCATCCTGGAGGAGCTCCAGGATGAGCTGGGCGCCATCCACGACGAAGACCTGATGATCACTTACCTCCGTCAACTGAGGGGTCACCCGGCTGTTCGGAGGGTCTTGGAGGAAGAGCTGCGCAGGAGGCATGAGGGCTACCTGTCATTCTGCGAGTCCTTCAGGCGCAAACTGGTCGCAATCTCCCCGTCAAGTTCGCCGACACCGAGGACCTAGCCACTTTGGAGCCCGACCTCCGCCGAGACCCGCACGAGGAACAGGCTCCTTCTGAATTGTGCCTGTTGGTCCCGTCATGTCTCCTTAGACGATCTCCTACTTGATGACGATCGACTTGAGATCCTTGGCCAGGGGCGGATAATGCATGTCCAGCTTCTCCAACGTATTCACGATGACGCTGGAAATTATCACGTCCCGGAACCAGTTGTGATTTGCTGGCACCAGGTACCAAGGAGCCCAATCAGTACTGGTCTTTTCCAAGACGTCTTCGTATGCCTTGATGTACTCTGGCCAGAGCTTCCGTTCCGACACATCAAAGGTGCTGAACTTCCACCTCTTGTTAGGATCATCAAGGCGATCCTGCAATCGTTTCTTCTGTTCATCCTCATCGATGTGGAGATAGAACTTCACGATGGTCATGCCTTCTTCGCACAACGACCGTTCGAAGCCGTTGATCTGCTGGTATCTGCTCTTCCAGACTTCTTCAGGAACGAGTTTGTGGACCCGCTCGACTAATACGCTCTCATAGTGGCTGCGGTTGAATATGACAATCTCGCCTTTTCCAGGTACTTGGAGGTGCACTCGCCACAAGAAATCATGGTTGAGTTCCTCAGTAGATGGAACCCCAAAACGCGCAACTCGCACTCCTTGAGGATTGACCCCCTCGAAGACGCGTCTAATGGTGCCGTCTTTGCCACCGGTGTCCATGGCCTGCAGAACGAATAGCACCTCGTGTTCATGCTCCGCGTAGAGCTTCTCCTGAAGTTGTTCGAGCTCCTTGCTCAGCCTCTTTGACTCTTCCAGCGCCTCACTTTCGTTTCCATCGAAACCCGACGTATCATTGGGATTCCATTTGTTCAGGCGGACCTTTTGACCTGGACGAATCCTGTATCGTTTGGTGTGAGAGCCTCCTTTCAATCTAGATGTTCTCTCCTGCGCATCGTCTTTTTCTTTGTCGAGAGATTTGGTCTTTTCTCTTTGTGCGCTCTAGCCTTATCTTGCTCGGTTTCCCTGTCTTCTATCTCCTCTGACTCGTGCTCCTCCGATTCCTCTTCGGTCTCCTGCTCCTGCCCTTCGGACTCCAATTCCTCCACTGGCTTGACATCCTCAGCAGCGTCCACCTCATGCTCCTGCTCTATCGCCTCGGATTCTTTATCGGCTTCCTTCTCTTCGTCTGGATTGCCGCTCGTCGAGTTCATCGTCGCCTTCTGATACGCTTCCCCTGTTTATATCAAATACCCCTACACCAAAGGCTTGCGAGGAGCTCTCCAGACTCCCGGATACGCCTCAAATAGGTGGGCCATTCCTTCCTCCCCCACGTTTCCCATCCGGCTCATATCACGACCGCAACACAGGCGATCAGGATCGCCTTTCCCTCGGGGAAGATGACGCAAAATGCCGGGGTGCTGGTTCCTTAGCACGAAGGGGGCCGAATTAACCGAGGAATGCCTCCTCGGATGTCTGGAGACGTAGAAGACGTTTTCGGGGGACCCACAGATCATTGCGGAAAGGCCTCGTGATGAAAGCACCATCTTGGCCTTTCGTCCGTCGAAGCCCACAGATTTCACTTTGACGCTTCTTGCTATTGATTCCGGCATTCATACATTCTCCAGGCAGCCCCTTCGTCTGGGTCGCCGTTCAGGCCCTT
Organism: Conexivisphaerales archaeon; assembly: GCA_049509455.1. Taxonomy (GTDB): domain Archaea; phylum Thermoproteota; class Nitrososphaeria; order Conexivisphaerales; family DTJL01; genus DATKKG01. The sequence goes on along the minus strand of JBEKZX010000016.1, from coordinate 5,525 downwards.
CTATAATAGACCGTCTTCAGACGCGGCTCCACCTTGGCCAGCTCGGTCCTCAGCAGTTCTGCGTCGGCCCCAGACGGAGGAGGGAAGCCCACTACTCCGCCGTTCATGACGAAGGCTAGACGATCGCAAAGGTAGGATAACTTGGCCATCTGGTCGGAAACTAGCGGCTTGCTGACGCTCCCTTCCACCTGCAGCCTCATGGAGAACGGGTCCGTGTCCGCCACGTGGTGCGCCTTCAGGGCATAGAAGCCCACCCTCTTCAGGTACCTCTTTATGACGTGGCGGAAGTTGGAGGAGACGATCCTGTCGACCCGGATGTCCAGGACCCTAATCTGTCCAATGGCGCCCACGGATGGTGCGGCCGGCGTCCGGCCGTCGGCGGAGGCCAAGCTCTTCTGCATCAATTCCCGACGGTTCCCAATGTCCTGCAGAGCCCATATAACGGATTTCCGGAAACGTACCCAAATCTAGCGATAAGGCTTAGCGAATGACATGGTCCCAGAGAGCCCACACCCAGGAAGGCCAGGACGGTGGAGAGAGGCTCCAAGGTTGTCCTGGTCCTTCGGGTTGTCCTGAATCTCCTTCAATAGCTCGATGATCCGCTCCCGATTCCGCGTGCTGAAGAAACCAAGGGACGGCGACAAGGAGCTTCCCAACGCTACAAGCCGGGCGATGATCGTTTAGTTAGAAGGGGGAACCCCAACCTAAGAGAAGAGGAAGGCTAGTATGACTGAAGCCAAGAACGTGCAGAAAGAAAGATTGCCAGGGCCTTGTACAGATTCAAGAGACGGCATCACCCCGCCGCACACTAATCTTCGCCATGACCCTTGGCTCGTCTGGCTTCAATTCATGGACGCTGTCGCCCGTTTAATGGCTTAAGGATTATGATTCAGTCAGACCCTTCCACGACAACGCCTTGCGCCACTGACAGTGCCAGAGAGAAGCGGCCATTGACGAAGCGCAAGGCATCCCCTATATACTTGCCAGGGCTACGATGATTGGCGAAACGCGCACCGGTTGATCGGACCATGTCGAAACTGCATGGCAAGCTGCAGCGTGGGATAGAGAAGACCTTCTTCGGGGGCAAGTCGACGCGGGCGAGCGCCTACGTCACTTACGTGCTTGGTAGCATCATTCTGATGCTGGTGCTCTTCTATTTCCTGCTCAACACGGTCGGCTATGACTGGACCGGACGGCTGTACGCCCCCGGCACAGGCTTCCGCCTCGACGTCCTGACCGGCGGCCTGGACGATGCGATTCCGTTCGTGCCACAGACGGTCATCTTCTATGTCTACCTGTTCTACCCCATGGTCATACTGACCATGCTCTACTTCGCGTTCGTCGAATACAGGGGAGGCTATGCCGTCGGATGGTCTCTCGTTTCGATCAACGCCATCGCCCTAGCCATTTATGTGGTCTTTCCCGTTTCGACGTACTGGTGGAGGGAGGAGCTGCTGGCGCAACCCATCACCGGCAACTTCTGGGCCACCCAAGTCTACGACATATTCGCCAGCGACACCTCCTTCAACTGCTTCCCCAGCCTTCACGCCGCGGTCTCCACCATCTGCTTCTACACTTGGTACAGATACGCCAGGGTGCGGCCCGGAAGGGGCACTTGGGCCTTGACCCTCCTTTCTCTGGGCGTGGCGGTAGGGGTCATCCTCTCGACCCTGTTCATCAAGCAGCACTACATCGCCGACGAGGTCTCCGGGATAGTACTCGCTTGGGCCGTCGGCAAGCCCCTCTTCGATAGACTGTGGACCCCCTCTCGGGCTGCCGAATCTGGTTCGGAGGGTTGATTGTACTCCCCTTCGCGGGGCTGTACGTCGCGGAGGAGATCGACCTTGTCTCGTTAGACGCTGACACCCTCTTGGTCATCTCGACGGTTCTCCTCCTGGTCGACCTGATCTTGCTATTCATCGGGTCCACCTTCCGCAGGGACGAGATTCTTACGAAGTTGAAGTCAAATACTGACTTTCATCGGACCATGTAGTCGCGCTTCCTGATCCCCCACGTCTGGCGAGGGGAATCCCTGCGTAGCCGAGCGTTAGATAGTATCATAGCTTATATCCTCCATCCACCGGTTGACAACCTCGGTCGAGCCTTTACAGTTGACGATCTCGAATATGGGCATCAACGACATCTATCAAGAGATCTCCACCTACGCGGTGACCTTGGACCTCAAGACTTTCGTCGGGGCGCGTGTTTCTGAAGGATCAGCCATCCTGTTCCGCTGGGACGAGAGGAGCGATGACTGGAAGGCTTTCATAGATGTCGCAAGGGAGGCCGGGGCCCCTTGCCTGGTCATCAGCACCGCATGGGGGAGCGGCTCTCACTCGCAGGACCTTGGGTTCATCGAGCTTTCCTGGGCCAAGGACGGCGCGGTGTATTCCTACGTGAAGACCGCCGACTGGTGGAGCAGGAAGGAGTCGAAGGGCGCGTGGATAACCAAAAGCGATGAAGAGGTAGCCGAGGATATTCTGAAGTTCGCGGCCAACACCTACGGCCGCGACAAGACTCCCCCCTTGGACGAGGTGGCGTATGAGTTCTGGAAGTCGCTGGGCGTCGCTGGCACCTTCTCGGAGAACCCGGAGCTAAAGATGCGAATGATGAGGATATACAAGATAGTGGAAGAGAAGATGTTGCGAAAGGACGAGGAGCTCGTGCCGAAACTGGTCGACGACGTCATCGGTTGGTGCAGATTGAAACAGCTTCGCAGGGTCACACAGGTAAGCCTGGACTCCTACTTGACCGGCAAAGGGTTGAACCTCTCCAAGGCAGCCAAGGACGATCTTCGCAACCAGGTGAACTTCCGACTCTCCGCATGATGCGTGTCCTACAATTGGCAGGGTCTGCGCGGAGCTACTGGTCTATGGCACAGTTGGGGACAGAATGGTGTGTGCCAAAACATGACCTCTACTCTGATAGCGTAGACGTCCAACATGGTAGACATGGGAGGGAAGAGACTTGGTCCAGCTGGTCGAGCGGGTCAGGAATTGCCTCTCCGTCACTTAATCTCTTATTCCCCTCCAAGGCCCGACCTGACGGCGCCTTCACAGGATTGGCCGTTGGCCTCCATAGCTTCGCCCTCGCCTCCCAGCCAGGGGGCTCCTCTGCTTCGAAATGCTTTAAGCACAGACGACGAAACGCAAGCCCAGATGACTGACAAACCGGGCACCATGGAGAGATTCGGAATCGAACACATCCCGGAGGACCAGAGACACGGCTCGACGGGGAGGGTGTTCACGCTTTGGTTCGCCGCGAACCTCACCATCGCTGACTACGTCATAGGCGTCCTCTGCGTGCTGGCGTTCCACCTGACGTTGCTCCAAAGCATCCCGATACTCGCGGCAGGAAACGTTCTCGGCGGCCTCGCGCTCGGGCTCTCCGCGGCTATGGGCCCCAGGCTGGGCTTTCCTCAGATGTTCTCCTCCAGGGCCGTGTTCGGTCGACGTGGAAACTACGCCCTTGGGATGGCGAACTGGATAAGCACCGCAGGCTGGTTTACGGTCAACACAATCCTGGGAGCGGAGGCCGTCGAAGCCATCGCTCCAGGGTTCAGTCTTATCGCGACCTCCGTGCTGCTCGTCGCATTGCAGGTCATCATAGCCATCTTCGGACATGATTTAATTCATTCATTTGAGAAGTTGATGTCGGTGGTGCTGGGAATCCTGTTCTTAGGCATCTTCGTGATCTCCATCCCTCGTTTGGGCGAAGCACTCGCCTTCATTCCAGCGGGCGCGTCCGACGTCCCCTCCATCGGCTCAATCGGGGTCGTCCTCGCCGTCTCCTTTTCCTACATAATGAGCTGGGCGCCGTACGCGTCAGATTATTCGAGGTATCTCCCGGCGACATCGTCGGTCAGGAAGGTGGCCGCACTCGCCCTCGCCGGTGGCGCGTTGGCATCGTTCGCGATAGAGGTGATAGGAGGCATTGTAGGCAGCCTGACTCAAAGCTTCGACTACTTCGGGGCGCTGAAGGCCTTTGCGGGCACCTTCGGCACGTTGGCCGTGTTCGCCATAATACTCGGAGCCATGGCGGCTAACGCGCTCAACATATACACGAACTCGCTCTCGGCCCTCGTGCTGGATCTGAGGGTCAAACGGTGGGTCACCGTCATCGCCGGCGGATTGGTCGGCCTTGGACTCGCCATACTCGGGGGCGCGAACTTCGAGTCCTTCTTCGAGAATTTCCTCCTGATTTTGGACTATTGGATAACGCCATGGCTCTCGATAATCTTGGTCGATTTCTTCGTCCTGAGGAGGACCACAGTCGAAAGCTGCCTGCACGCCCGAAACTGGGAAGTGGGCGTCCTCTCCATCTACGGTCTCTCCATCCTGTGCTCGGTGCCATTCATGGTCCCTCCCACGACCATCGGCTGGCCCGTCGGCTCGCTGGCCGGATGGTTCGGCGGCGCCGACTTCAGCTACTATGTCTCGTTTTTCGTGGCAGGCTTGCTGTACTTCCTGTACCGGGAAAGGACAGCGGGATGGTGGTTTAACGGATCACAGACCGTATCAGAGTCGGCCAAAGAAGGGTAGCCTTCTGATCCTCGGAACCGCAGGAATTCCGAACCCCTCGCGCCTGGCGCGCCTTCCTCTCCTTCCGCCGAGGCATCGATTGAAACCTTGGATGCGAGCAGCGACCCACTTAAGCTCTATTGGAAGGCTTCGAAGAGCGGGTCATCGAAACAAATGATCTCTCAGGTGATTCGTGTCTTCGGAGGAAGGAAGGTGGCGGAGCGCAGTTGCAGGACTGAACGTCATTCCAAGTCGAGGAGATGATCCGGATACCTGTTACTGTTGGAGAGGAGATCAACATCGTCGACGCTAGGGCCAAGTGATGGTACTTGAATAGCTGTTGCCGGCGGCCGTGATCACGGTAAAGGTGTATGTGACCCCTGATTTCGGGTTGCCAAGGCTAGCGGCGGCTACTGTCAGGCTCCCGGTGGCCCCGGACGCTAGGCTGAAGCTGTTGCCACTGCTGGTGAAAGGGCCGCCCGGAACAATGTTTGAGCTCGTCAGCGGCGAACCATTGAACACAACCTGCGTCACGGTGATCTGAGACGCCCCCATGTTGCCGATGGAGATAACGAGGCTGCCATTCTTGACGTAGGAGTTCAGGACCACCCTTTCGGCCCCAGGGTTGGAGCCAGGAACTTGGCCTCCCAACGAGGACAGGGCAGTCTGAAGAGACGTCACTTGCGCCTGGAGCTGAGTGGCTTCGTTCTGTAACGAGCTGACAGTAGAGTTGAGGCCTGCGTTCTGAGTCTGGAGCGACTGGTCCTCCAAGTAAAAGTAGGCCGCGCCGATGGCCAGAATGGCTATGAGGGCTACCAGCAGCGTGTTCGTCCATGAAGCCATGGCTCAGGAGGCCGATGGCGCACGCTTATAGGAGTTGCTCCGCCACATCCGTAAAGCCTATATCTCCCGCCTCGTCTCTGCGAGGAAGATAGCTAATGTTGTTCGCACCGTTGCTGTTGCAGGGTTCGGAATGGCTGGTAGTGGTCGTCATCGTGGTCGTCC
>JBEKZX010000015.1:0-28286 GCA_049509455.1 Conexivisphaerales archaeon | reverse complement strand
TATCTGGACTCTTCCTCTTCAAGTGAAGCAATCTTCGCGTTCACGTCGTCCAGTTCCAGCTGCAAGCCGGCGACGCGGGCCTCGTTCTCTGTGGTCGACGGAGGCCTCTGACCTAGGATCCTGTTAAGGAAGCCGCCAGGCCTCGATTCCGCTTTTATCCTCGCGATGGATGCCCGTTCCTCGTCCAGATCTGAAGTCAGCTTCATCCGTCGACTCCGCAGAGGGCCCAGCTTCGAGCCGAAATATGAAGCGTTGAGGTCGCCCAGTCCTGACAAGATCTTCTGCTCTTCGTCCTTCGCCGCTGCGATCGCAGAGTCCATCTCCGGGAGCTCTGGGGTCCTGGAGAGTGAGGATAACACTTCGCCCTTGGATTCCAAATAGCCGCTCGACAGCTTCAAGGATGCCGTCGCCTTGGCCTCGAAGTCGTCGAGGAGGATGCCCAGGCTCTTCATCCAACTCTCCAGGTCGTATCCTGATCCGGGCTGGAACGTTTGATGCCCCAGCCTGTTAAGGGACTGAAGCGTCCTCTCCTTGAGGGTCTGCAGGTCCATCTCCGCCTCGGCCGTGGACGACCGCACCCGGTGCTTGTGGTAATCCTGTTTCCTGCGCCTGACCTTCTTCGAAGAGGAACCCCTCCTGACGAAGGAGCCTCCGGTCCTTCCACCGAAGCCGCCCGACATGACGTAGGACGTCAGGCGAACCCGAGATATAAGAATTAAAGACCTCGAAAGGGCCACGACTCTCAACGCATCACGGGCCGCCTGCTATCCCAAGAGCCTCCCTTCGCACCTATTCACGGCTGCGATAGGATCTGTGGATGCCGCTCTTGTGCAGATAGGCCTCGGAACGTCAGGCCAACATGTCGGAGAGGAACTTCTCCACTCCGCTCCTGCAATATGCCCTCGACGCCAGGAGGAGCACCACGCCGACGGACGCAGTTAGGACCATATCGGCAATGGCGGTGCCGGTCGACCCAAGCCCGAAAGAGGAGAAGACGGACAGGAACATGCTGGCCATCAGTGGGAGGAACATCACCAGGGTCGACAGCGCCCCGACGGCGAAGGCTACCAAGAAGCCCACACCCGTGACGTACCTAGCCCTGGGACCCAAAGTGAAGTCGGGATGGCGCGCACCGGTCCCCAGCCCGACGTACGCCTGGATGAAGACGATGAAGGCGAGGGCGACGAGGACGACGGCGAACTGGTCCATGGGCATGGGGAAGAGCAACTGCATTAGCGACGCAACGACCGCGACCGCCGCTCCGGTGAAGACCCATGGGAGGAAGAGCTTGCCCATGATTAGCTCGTCTGGACTCATCGGGAGCATGTACAGGTTTGCCACCGAGCGCCCCTCCTGCCCGAGGCTGATGGATGAGAGCATGATGGGGAGAAGCGTGGAGACTTCTCCCAGAAGGTAGAGACTGAAGGGAGTCGCATCAGCACCGAGGCCGCCGCCGTAAAGAGATGGGAGGAGGAAGACGACGACCAGCAGCACGGGGATGGCTAGGAACCTGCTCATCTCCCTCCGCCTGGTCAGAGACCTTAGGTCCTTGATGGCGAGGGCGTATGAAACGGGGTCCAGCCACAGAAAGGACCTCCCCTGGGGGACATAGACGGGAGACGAGGCGAAGGCCGTGATGACGGGAACCGGCGACCAGTACTTGGACCTGAGCATGGCCGACACCTCGAAGAGCACCACCGTGAAGAGGGCTGTCAAGGCCAGAAAGGAAGCCGTCTTGGAGAGGTCAGAGGAAAGCTCGGCCACCAGGGCCACCGAAGGCCAAACCATGGGGACGAACCAGGCGAGGCTCACCCCGTTGACGATGTCGGATAGGGCGATGTAGAGGACGGTGGGCTGAAACGCCAGCTGGAAGACTACGAGGAGGGCGATCACCAGCACGATGCGAAGGATGGTGCCCAGCCTGCCGCTCCTCCTGTTGACTGACATGGAGATACGATTTAGGAGGGACCGGATGGCCTCGACGATCACGGCCCCCCAGAAGAATGCGATGAAGGAGAGCGCCACCAGAGAGGGTATGACCGAAGAGAAGCCGAGTCCGGCGGCGAGAGGAAGTACGGCTCCGAGACCGAAGGCCAGCAGGGGAGAATATGCGAAATCGAGAGATAGGCAGGAGGCCACCACATACTCCCTAGGCGTGACGGGGAGCCAGTTGACGGCCTCGCTAGAAGCCAGGCCGCTGGCGGTTCCCAATTCGAAGAGCACCCCGGCGAGGATTACCCCAGAGATCAGGATGACGGGGAGGCCCACTACGGCCTCAGCCGTAAGAGGCGCCAGGAATGTGACGATCTCCTGTGGCGCTTGGGGAAGAAAGTACCAGATCAGGGCGAACGGCACCACGAAGACGACAGCGTCGATAGCGAAGATGGAATTGGGATTGGAGAAGGTGCTCCTGCGGCCTGCGCGGCTCGCCCTGAAATATGACTTGAAGAGGACGATGGCAAGGCTCACGACCGTATCCCGTTTCAAATGTTCAGTGCCTCCACGATCTTGGCGGTATCTTCGCTGCCTGTAAGTTTGAGGAAGGTGTCTTCCAAGCTGGATCCCGGCATGCCCGCCAGCGATCTCAGCTCCTGAGCCGTGCCTTCGGCGATCACCATCCCTTCGTTCATTATGACGATCCTGCTGCAGACAGCCTCGGCTATCTCAAGGACATGAGTGCTGAACAGTATGGCGACGCCCTCCCTGGAGAGGCGGACGAGTATGTCCTTGATGATTCTAGCCGACCTCGGGTCCAAGCCGTTCAGGGACTCGTCCAATACGAGGACCCTCGGCCGGTGGAGGAGCGCCGCGGTGAACGCCACCTTCTGCTTCATGCCTTGCGAGAAACCGCTCATAACTTCGTTCACGTGTTCCGACATCTGGAGCGCGTCGAAGAGGTCTGCGACACGCTGGCGCCTGTCGTCTGGTTTGATCCCGTAGGCGGTCCCCACGAAGTCTAGGTATTCTGATGCCGTAAGGTACTCGTAGAGGTAGGGAGACTCGGGCACGTAGCCGACGAGCCTCTTCGAGTCGGACGGCTGCCTTAGGACGTCGATGTCGCAGACAGAGATCCTCCCCGAGTCGGGCTTCATTATGCCCATGATCATCCTCATGGTCGTGCTCTTGCCGGAGCCGTTGGGCCCGAGCAGGCCGAGGATTTCGCCTTTCTCCACATGCAGGGAGATGTTGTTCACCGCCACCTTCGGACCGAAGGTCTTCGTAACGGAGTCCACTACGACGGCTTCCGATGGCATGGTGCGCTTCGGGGTTCCTCCCCGCCGTCGTAGCTTAAAGGATTATCCCGCAGGGGTCCCACAGTTTCTTTAGAGCGCTTATTAATCCCGAGCGAAGAAGGCGAAGCGTATCGCAATGTCTTCTCCGAAAGCTCCATCCATTCTCCATGAAGCCCTTGAACGTGAGAAGGGTTACGAATGGAGCCAAGCCGCGGAGAAATACGCAGCGCTGCTTTCGCAAGTGGCACCTAGCTCCGAGGAGGCGGCGAATGCTTCCATGCGAATTGGATACTGCTACGAGCAGGCGGCCTACCAGTCGCTGAGCGCCTCGGAGTTCGAGCACTTCGTGGATGCGGGAGTCGAAGCTTTTCGGACGGCGGAGGCGCTGGTCACCTTCGAAGCGAGCGAGACCCAGCACATGATAGCGAAGGCTCGCCGTCTGCGGCTGCAGAGCATCATGTCCGCGGAGCATGAAGAGCGCGTCCTTCTTTTGGACGACGCTATAGGCGTCCAGAGGGTCGTCCTGCAGAAGCTTGACCCCACCACGGGTGAGGCCTATTTCGAGCAGGTGAACTACCACCTCCAGCTGATTTACGAACGTTCTCTCCTCCACGGCGATGAGCGGATCACCCCTCTTCTGACGGAGGGCCTGGACCTCATCGAGCGCCTGACATCCACAAAGAAGCTTCCTTCCGACGCGAACCTAGCGGGAGAGATGTATCTGAAATGGGTCTGGCTGGCCCTGGGCGCGTATTTTGCGATGGAGGGTTGGGCCAGAGAGGAAGGTCGCGTCAAGAGGATCGCCGTGGAGGCGGCGAGCATCGCCCCGACGATCACCGACCACCTGACTCTCTCGAGGTTGCATTCTTCGGTTGCCAACGTGTCTGCACTCTTTGGGGAGTCTCTCGGAACGACCCTTCAGCAACATCTGGACCTAGCCTTATCGGAGGCGCAGAAGACCGACAACGGAACCGAAATCGGTGTTGCGTTGTCTGGACTGGCGTTCTCTACTCGCTGGAAGTTGGTGGCCGAGAAGAACGAGGAGCCTGCAAGGGAGCTCTTTGAAACGGTGAAGCTCTACTACGAGGAGGGAAGGCGGCGCCTGCGACACCTTTCTGACCCGGTCTCACGGTACTTCCTTCTAAACCTCTATGGCGACATGGTCCAAAGCTACTTCGTGTTCGCAACTGGTTTCATCACCGACCAGCCCCTGAGGAGGAGGACCATCGAGGAAGGAATCTCCATCTTCCGCGAAGCGTATCAGCTAGGGGAGGGCGAATTCAACGACAACCTCCCCTACCTTTGGTACGCCGGGGCCGAGGCCTTGCAGCAGCTGGCATTGATTGAGGAGGACGCCGGGAAGAGGAAGGCCATACTCAATGAAGCTGTCGAGCTGGACAGGAGGGCGACGGAGATCGCGTTGCGGACTTCTCCACACTTCTCCTGGAACCTCGGAATCCAGATGATTTCAGAGGCGACCATGCGCTCGCTGCTGGCGAAGGACATCCTAGATGAATCCGAGAAGAGGGGCCTTCTGGAAGACGCCGCGAAAGAGTTCAGAGAGGGGTTCTCGAAGATCGCGACGGTCGTGCAGCCTCTAACCGACGGACAGGTCCTGCGCATGGGCAACTCCGCCTTTCGATTTGCCAAGGTCCTCCAGGACCTCTACGAGCTCTCCAGCGAGAGGGCGCTTCTTGAAGATGAGCTGAAGGTCCTAGATGAGGCCACGAAGGAATTCGACAGGATCGGAAGATCGACGCGTGTTGCCGAGGCCCTGTGGCTGAAAGCCAGCGTCAAGGATCTTATGGGTAAGCCGCAGGAGGCCGCCAGGGAGTACGCCCGCGCCTCCGCTGCTTACAGCGGATCGGTCAGCGAAAGTCCGAGCTTGAGAACTCTCTATGAAGAGCTATCGCAATACATGCTCGCCTGGCAGCATATAGAGCAGGCACGTTTCGCTCATTCGGCAGGGCGCTTCGCACCCGCGGCCGAAGCTTATCGGCGCGCGAGCGACATCCTCTCCAAGGTTCAGCGGTGGTCACCCCTAGGGTTGCACTACTCTGCCTGCGGAGTCTTAGAGGATGGAGAGCAGTTCTCTAGGAGTGAGGAGCCCGACGCGGCTGCGAAGCTCTTTGCCAAGGCGGCGGAGGGATTTGCGGCCGCGGCTGTAGCGTTAGAGAAATGGGGGAGCTCCCTACCCTCCCTTGAGGAGCAATCCGAGGCCAGCGGATGGCTGGCGCTTTCTGTGTCAAGGGAAAGGTATTCGCTCGCAATGGCGAATCTGGAGGAGGCGAAGCTCCTGGACCGCAGAGGCGAGCGATTAGAGAGCGCTCAAGGTTTCGAATCGGCGGCGGAGCTCCTCGAACAGCTGGCCAAGTCTGGAGGAGACGGAGAGTGGAGGGAGGAGACGATCACCTTGGCGCTCCTGTGCAGGGCATGGCAGCTGCTGAAGCAGGCGGAGACACAAGAGAAGCCAGAAAGATATGCGAGCGCCGCGAAGCTCTTCGAGGACGTGTCCGGGAGCAGCAGGGACGACAAGCTCGTAGCGATGGCGCGCGGAAACGCCGCCTTCTGTCACGCCTTGGAGGCAGGGGCGGGATTGCGCGTCAATCGAGACCCTTCGCTTTTCAGGGTGGCCAAGCAGCAGTTAGAGGCGGCGACCGACTACTACACGGAGGCCGGCATGGAAAGAGCCGCCAGCTGGACGACGGCGACGGAAAGGATGTTTGACGGGTCTGTGTATCTGACCGAGGCGGAAGGGGAGCTCGCCACGAACGAGAAGGCGAGGCTTTACTCTTTGGCAGAAAGCAGCTTCGAGTCAGCCGCGCGACTCTATGCGAAGGCGGGATACACCGGGAAGCAGCAGGAGGCGGAGCGCCACCTGGAGCAGGTCAAGCAGAGGAAGAGCGTCTTCGCATCCCCCGCGGAAGCCCTCGACGCCGGCATCGTGTTGCAGATGCCTGAGAAGGCCCCGTCCCTTACGCGCGACCAGTCGGTTGGCTATGAGTGGCTCCAACACGCCAACATCCAGTGCAACATGACCCTGTCGAAAGAGGAGGCAGCCGCAGGGGAGGCTGTCCAGCTCGAGCTGGAGATGGTCAACGCAGGGAACGCTCCGGCGCTGATGGTGAAGGTGGATGGGTTCCCTCCCGCTGCGGACGTCGAAAGCGTTTCCCCAGGGGTGGTCTGGGAGATAGATCATCTGGTCTTCAAGGCCAGGAAGATAGAGCCCATGGCCACAGAGGAGATCAGGCTGAAGGTCATCCCCTGGGAGGCGGGCGTGATGGAGATTGCCCCAAAGTTCCTGTACCTAGACGAAGGAGGGAAGTACCGGGGGTATACTCCCGAGGCCGTGATCCTGACAGTGACGGGCGGCGTTTCTCGGGCGGACAAGAGGGGCCTCTCGGCCATCGTCTTTACTGACGTCGTCGGCTACACGGCCCTGACGCAGAAGAACGAGGCTTTGACCCTAGAGCTTCTCAAGGAGCACGAGCGGCTGGTTCGGGAAACCCTGCCGAAACACAACGGGAGGGAGGTTAAGACCATAGGTGACTCGTTCCTGATCGAATTCGCGAGCGCGCTGGAGGCGACATCCTTCGCCATCGATATTCAAAAGGCGACTTACGAAAAGAACCTGGGCGCGAAGGCCGAAAGGCGAATCGAGCTGAGAGTGGGGGTCCATGTGGGAGACGTAGTGCATAGGGGAGGAGATGTGTTGGGCGACGTCGTCAACATCGCCTCCAGGATAAGGCCATTGGCCGAGGCAGGGGGGATCTGCGTTTCGCAGCAGGTGTACGATCAGGTGTGGAACAAGCTTGAGTGCAAGTTCTTGGAGCTCAGGAAGCAGGAGCTGAAGAACGTCCAAGCCCCGATAGGAGTGTACAGGATCGTGCTGCCTTGGGAGAGCCAGGGCGCCTCCCTTCCGTCGCCGCCGGCTCATACGGACGGGCCCCTCCCTGGGTCTCCTGGATTTCGCTGACTGTCCGCTTGACTTCAGAAAGGTCCTCAGCCATGTGGTCGCCGGCCTTGATGCCGTGCTTGACGTCCTTGCCAACACACTTGATATCCTTGGCCTCGTCCATGACGATTTAGAGGACCGTGGGGCAACAGGTGGCGACCTCGTCTCCCTTCGGCCCGGGGCCCCTCCTTTGGCCCTGAAGGTGGTATGCGGCCTTGGAGCGCGCTCGCCCTCCCCGTCGGCCATACTTTCATAGCGATGGCGCAGGCAGGGGACATCGGCGTGAGGACACGTGGAGAACACAAATTGATCCAGGCAGATGGGCTCCAGGATGCAGGAAACCAGAGAGTAATCCTCACCGAGCACGGCGGGAGATGTCGATGCCAGTAGCAGCGTAGGGTCCTCCCGCAAATACGCATCGGATTTCGTCGACATCTATGCAGCCACTTGGTGCCTTGAAGAATTTTTCGACCTTAAGAGGTGGTGAGTACACTTATCTTCACCATAGGCGACCCGGCCTTACGGACTCTGGAGCGGCCCACGAAATGAATCCCCGAGTCGTTCGTGCTTGCTGGTCAAGCTAAATATACCCGAGGGCTCGCCTTCACAGATCGACATGAAGCCAAAAAAGGCAGCCGCCGATTCCTTCTACCTGGACGTCGCCCGCAAGGTCCTGTCCGAGACCCTGCGTCTGAAGAAGGGCGAGACCTTGACCGTGGAGACGTGGAGCAACTCCCTTCCCTTCGCGCTCATCGTGGCGCACGAAGCCAAGAAGATGGGAGCGATCCCGCTCGTCGTCTACGAAGACGAGGACGCCTACCTGGAAGGGGTCAGAAGCACGCCCAAGGACGTCCTTGGCGTGATGGGTAAGCATGAGCTCGGTCTGCTTTCGGGGTCCGATGCGTACGTCTTCATACCCGGCCCTCCCTTGGCGAGCTACAACAAGAAGATAACCCGGCAGGAGTACGTTGATTCTACCAAGTACAACGACTCCTGGTACAAGGCGGCAGAGAAGGCCGGGCTCAGGGGGGCCAGGCTCACCTTCGGGTACCTCGGCGAGGATATCGCCGAAGTGCTGGGCAAGCCACTGGACGAGATGACCCGCCATCACCTGCAGGCCGCGCTAGCGGACTTCGATAAGATGGGGAAGAAGGGCAACGAGATCGCCAAGCATCTCGTCGACGGGAGCATGGCCACCATAAAGGGGAAGGGCACCGATCTTTCGTTCGAGCTGAAGGGGGAGCTGGAGATACAGGATGGGATCACCGACGCCGAGGACATATCCGCAGGCAACAACGTCGCCTACGTGCCTGCGGGGTTCGTGTATAAGGAGGTCGACACCGCCACTGTCACCGGGAAGGCGAGGCTCTCTCCGACCCTGACCAGGTTTGGCCTACTCAAAGACGCGACCTTGGTCTTCGAAAAGGGCAAGATCGTGGATTGGAGGTCAGTGAAATCCTCCAAGGTCCTCCGCGACCTGGGCGAAGCGATCCCTGAGAAGTCACGCGTCCTCTACGCCATCACCATCGGGTTGAACCCAGCAATGAAGTTCGGCTACGGGCAGGACAGGTTCCCGGCAGGTTCCATAGGCCTAGTTTCGACCTTCACGGGCATCCTGCAGGGAGCTACCCTGAAGGTGGGCGCCGAGACCATCGTGAAGGCTGGCAAGCTCCTCTAGGGGTGGAGCTATCAGGGGCACCTGCGCCTGGCCCCTGTCTGATGGCCGGCGGCCTTCGGGTCCTAGCCTGGCTACTCCAGGCTCAGATATAGGAAGACCGCGTAGGCCACCACCAGGAAGATCTCCGCTGTCGAAAGGAACTCCCTTGGACCCAAGGGTATGGGCCCAGCCCTCACCAGCAGCAGAGGGTGCGATATCAGCGAGTTCAGCAGCAGCGCACACAGCACGATTACAAGCCCCAGTGAAAAGTTGGCCCTCGTCTCGGAGTACAACCTCACATAGACGATCAAGAGGGCGACTAGTAGGGCTATGCTGGTGGTGGATAAGATGGCGTTCAGCGTCAGCACGGGCTCGAGGAGGTTGAATGGCAGCTGGCGACCGAAGCCGAACCCAAACCCGAATCCATGTATCTGGTCGAATATGGAGAGTATGACCCCGGCTCCGATCCCGATAAGCAGTACCGCCATCAGCCATATGAAGGCGCCATGACCCTTCTTCTCAACTGCTCCCATTTCTGGTTTCACCTCCTCGCTTGGCGCGGCCTGTCTTCTCAAGGATGGATTCGAAGCCCTTCCAGTGGAACTCCATGGCGTCGGAGACGAAGTACAGCCTGCCGTACTTTTCACCTTCGCTCACCACTATTCCGTTCTTCTCTAGTACCTTCAGGTGATGCCTCACGGTAGTGTAGTCCAGCCCCAGCTTCTGGGAGAGCTGAAGGGCGTTCCTCGGCTCCTCCCTTATCGCCAGAAGGACCTGGACCCTCGTCTTTGCGCCGGCGCTCCCCGCGAAGAGCCACCAGAGAAGGCGCTCGTATGCATCCAAGACCGCTACGACTCAAACGACGCCCTGAAATAACGATATCGGAGGGCCGAGCGTCAAGAAGCTCCCGCCCTGACGAACGGAGCGCCTCCTTCATGAGAGGAACCGCGAAGTCGGAGTGGCCAGGCCGGGGGACGGTGGTCGTCATGCTATCCTCGCTACCAGGTTCGAAGTTATGATGTCCAAGGATTGGCCCCCAAGATCCCAAGCTTGGAGCCGAGCTCGAACTTGAGGTCAAGCGGCTTCAAGCTCGCCTCCAACAAATCGCGGCCGGCCTTGCGCAGAAGCTCCGACAAACCAGTCAGATAAGAAGCAGGCTTCGGACGATATATAACGGATTTCCACAAAGGTTCCATAATTGTTGGCAAGACGCGCTAGACACCAGGAAAGCGCGCGACATGCCGATCTCCTTTATTGTTCCGTTGGGTCGCACAGGGTGGGGTATTCGCTATGAGGTAGCTAGAGATTAGGGAGCCATTCAGGAAATTCGTTAAATGCCGCCCTGATGGCGGTTACTCGCAGTGCGCATGTTGCTAACCGTTCACAGTTCGAATGATGAGATTCGCTCTACCTGCCCGGTCGAATCCGACCTCGTCTGGAGACTTGGAGCGCGATAGGTCGGATTGTCCTCCTGGAATCTAGCGATAAGAAGCTTGAGGCAGAGGAAGACGAGGACTGCCCTCACCGTGTCGGGCATCGTC
Organism: Conexivisphaerales archaeon; assembly: GCA_049509455.1. GTDB lineage: Archaea > Thermoproteota > Nitrososphaeria > Conexivisphaerales > DTJL01 > DATKKG01. The sequence continues at coordinate 17,900 of JBEKZX010000015.1, read as the reverse complement.
ATAGGCGTCGCCATGATCCTCGTCTTGCTTTCGCTGGCCGCGGGCACGTCGGCGCAGACCAGCGGCCTCGTGAGGAACCTCATCGGGGCGGAGATTACGGTGGCGAACGGCACCACCCCCCAGTTCAACAGGACGACTTTCAGCGGGTTCGGGGGGTTCGGTGGCGGAGCTCCCGGGGGCGGATACGGAGGCTTCAGTTTCCAGCAGATATTCGGATCTGGCAACACGCTCCCCGACACGGTGGTCGGGGAGATTGGAAACATAACGGGCGTCTATGCCACCTCCGTGCAGCTGTCGACCAGCGGATACGTCGACAACGGCACCGTCTTCCTCAACGGGATCGACCCTAGCACCTATTCCGCAGTCACCAACGGGCTGAACATTGTCAACGGGACTTCCTTGGATTCCTCGCCGCAGCAGAACGAAATCGTCCTGGACAGCACGTTGGCGTCGAACCTCAACGTGACCGTGGGTGACGTGGTCACGGTTGGGGCCAACTCCACAGATGTGGCGAACTATACGGTAGTGGGACTCTATTCTACAGGCAGCACCTTCGGAGCGGAAGCACGGTCGGCCTACATTACGCTGGCGAACGCCCAGAGCATAGCCAACGAGACCGGGCAGGTGTCGGAAATTTACGTAAAGGCCACCGACTCCAGCACGGTGCAGAGCCTTGCCACCATAATCTCCTCCACCATCGCAGGCGTCAGAGTGACAACGGCCAACGGCGTCACCGGCACGGCCTCCTCCCTATCCAGCACGCTGACCACCTTCTTCACTGTCATTGGGCTTGTGGCCTTGCTCGCCGGCGGATTCGGCGTAGTGAACACCATGATGATGTCGATCAGCGAAAGGACCCGCGAGATAGGTACCCTGAGGGCGATAGGCGCCCGTAGGGGCCAGGTCATGAAGATCTTCATGAGCGAAGCGGTCATCATCGGCCTGATCGGCGCTGTCGTGGGATTGGGCGTAGGCATCGCGGTGACCCTGTTCATGCCTTCCCTCACCGGAGGCATCGCGGCTGGTGGAGCAGGTCGGGCAGCTGCGGGGCTTATCCCAGGCAGGCTGGCCCCTACGTTAACGGCATTTAACCTCGTCCTCAGCTTGGGGCTCGGGACCCTTGTGGGCATCCTCGCCGGCATATACCCGGCCTGGCGTGCTACGAGGATGGACCCTGTGGAGGCGCTAAGACATGTCTGAGAGCCTCGTTGAGACCGTCCAAGCCACCAAGCAGTACAGGAGAGGGAAGGTGCCCGTTCCGGCGTTGAACGGTGTGAGCCTGAAGATCAATCGGGGCGAAATCGTGGGGATCATCGGCCCTTCGGGGTCGGGGAAGACGACGCTCCTGAACCTGATCGGAGGCTTGGACAGGCCGTCGCAGGGGAAGGTGGTGGTCGACGGGGTCGACCTGAGCCAGCTGGGAGAATCCGAGCTGGCGGATTACCGGCTGAACAAGGTCGGCTTCATCTTCCAGTTCTACAACCTGATTTCGACGCTCTCCGCCCTCGAAAACGTGGAGCTGCCCATGTCGTTCGCCAACGTGCCGAAGGGGGTGCAGGACGATCGAGCGCGGGAGCTCCTGAAGACGGTGGGGCTAGAGGAGAGGCTCCATCACAGGCCCGACGAGCTAAGCGGAGGAGAGCAGCAGAGGGTGGCCGTCGCTAGGGCCCTTGCCAATGGACCTTCAGTAATCCTAGCCGACGAGCCGACGGGGGACCTGGACTCGAAGTCAGCCAAGAGACTCATGGACCTGATTAAGGAGCTCAGGAAGGAGAAGAACGTGACCTTCGTCATCGTAACCCATGATCCCATCGTAATCTCCCAGTGTGACAGAGCCTACGCAGTGAGGGACGGAAAGGTGACGCACGAGCTGTCGACAAAGGAGTTGTCAAGCGCCATATTTTCGGATAAGTACAACAGGGCGCTCGACGGGATCTACTGAGCGGTCCACAAGCGGCGGCGCGGGCCGCTATGACGCCACACTTTGCGTCCTATCACTAGTGATTATGGAACGTTTTCGGAAATCCGATAAATAGCGTACCAGGCAACTTTGAACCTGACGAATGGGTTGAACGGCTGGCGTGAATGGGGTAGGACGCACCCGGAGAGATTCGGCCTGGTCGCTAGACCCATGGCGTACAGGCCGAGCCCTCCCCCGGGATCGGCACATTGCGACCCTCCTCCTTCGTTCGCTCTCCTACCATCTAGGAGGGTGTCTTGATGGTTGCGGAGGAGCATCCTATGGCTCCAGAAGGATCCCTCAAGCACGTAATGAGGTCCGCCAGACTGACCTTCGATGGCGTCCGCGAGAGCATGCTGCTCTTGGTGTTTGGGTTGGTGCTTTCTGTGATGGGAGAGGCCGAAGCGAGTTCGGCGGCGCCCGTGGTGGCCTACATCGTCCTCGCCGAGCTGCTCGTGGCGTGGTACTTCCAAGAAGGTGACACCATCGTCCGTGATGGCGTCGTCTTCACCATTGGCGTGGCGCTCGGGCTCATCTACGCGGCTGACTGGTTCGGTCTCGTCGTCTCAGTCGCCGCATACGCCGCGGTGACCGCCTTCAGGTTCAGGAGAAGCGCTGAAGCAGCTCTTCGCTAGCCCCTGAGTTCGCCGGGTCCGCCAGAAGCGTCCTGATGCTCGTCCTGAGGGCGTCGTAGGGAAGCCTGTCATTTGTCTGATTCGGCGGGAAATCCTGCGGTGGGAAGATCTTGAAGTGACGAACACCGACGATGAACATCAGCAGTCCCACGGCGACGGCGACCAGCACCTTGACCCAGCCTACGTTCAAGGAAGGGACGTCCGGCAAGGGTACGGCAACCTTTAGAACCCGCCCTATCGACGTGCATGAAAGCGTGGACAGAAGCCAGTACCCGGCAATAATCTCGTTCTTCTCGGAGCTGACCATAGTCATGATCTCCATCTACCTCCCCTACAGGGCCTTCCAGCTGGGTGCGAACAGCTTTCTGGTGGGGCTAGTGGGGGCGTCGGGTTCAGTGGTATACATGTTCGCTCCCTTCTTCACAGGCAGGCTCTCGGACAGGGTCGGCCCGAAGAGGCTCCTGGTCCTGGGCTCCTCGCTCCTGACCGTCCTCTGCCTAGCCTATACCATGGTGAGCAACCCTGCCGTCTTCGTCGGCCTGAGGCTCCTAGAGGGGTTAGGCTGGGCCATGATCTGGCCTCCTCTGGAGGCCCTCTACAGCGTCAGCGGAACCGATGTCCGAAGGAGCATGAAGACGTTCAACCTAGCCTGGGGAGTGGGTGCCATGGCCGCGCCAGTCTTCGGGAGCCTGCTGGTGGACTGGAGCTCGGTGGTGGGTACCCTATTCTTTTGTGTCGCCGCAATGCTCGCTGCCCTCCTCCTCACATTGAGGATAGAGGGTCGCCCTCCGGTTCACTCCTCCCCCTTAGTGAGGCCGAAGGAGAAACTGGAATTCAAGGCGACGGCGGTGCTTCTTTCATTCAGCTTCGTGTACGGCCTGACCTTGACAACTTTCTCTACGTTCTTCCCAAGGTACGCCGCCAGCCTGAACCTCGAAGTCGCGCTGTGGGGGACGGTGCTCAGCGCCATCTACGCGGGGCGCCTTCTCGCCTTCTTCCTCTCGGAGAGGGTGATGCGCTCTCTGGGGCTGATGGGCACCATGACGACGTTCCTACTGGTGGCCGCGGCTTTTCCACTATATGCGATACTTCCTGGACCCAACCAGTATCTTCTCATCCTCTGCTCTCTGGTGACCGGGATAGGCTTTGGGTCCGTGTATTCGGCCACCCTAGTCAGCATGCTTAGCGGTCCGGCCGAAGGGAGGGGACGATCGGCCGGCCTCTTCGAGTCGTCGCTGGGCCTTGGCTCGTTCGTGGGGCCCGCGCTGGCGGGAGCTGTCGCGTCGTCGGGGCTGTGGCTCACCATGTTGCTTCCTCTCGTGGCGATCGGTGGAGTCCTATCTACGGGGGTAGCGTTTCGGCGGAAGGCTGCCGGCTCCCCAAGGGGTGAACCACTGTAGGTGGCCTGATCCGCAGAACCGAAGCCGCGGCTGATCAGGAAACTCTACGCGGAGCAACTCTTGTGAGCGAGGGAACCCGGTCACGTTCGCCTCGTCAGGATGCCGGCTTTCAAGAGCAGGAAGTCGATGGTGGTGACCTTCTTGGTGGTCGACACGGTGGCCGCGTCCTGGCAATTGGGGGGAGCTGACTTTCACGACGAACGCGAGCCGGAGCTCCTGGGTGGACAGGCTAAACTAGGCAGCGGCAAACGCGGAGTGATCGAGAGTGTATGTTTACATGAGCGCCTTTGCAGTCCAACAGGTCGCCACTCCTTTGATCATAGACCGAGATGTTGATGGCGACGCGAATCTGCGACATCAAATCGTTGGTCACGGTGAGGTGGACGTCGAAACAGCGGCATAAGAGACCCGCTACAGAGAGTTGGGTCAGATTCCCCCGTGGTGGAAGGCAAGAATGCAATGTGAGCCGAAAGCGCATACCCACTTGGGCGGTCTCTGCCGACGGACCGTAGTGCGGACCCCGCACGTGGTCACCATTCGCCGAAAGCTAGGTGCACGGGCTTGCATTCTCGGGCGATGAGCGAGCGACGACAACCTTAAGACATCCTGCTGCGGAGTTCGACCTGTGAAATCCAAGTTTACATACGTAGGCATCAGAGTCAAGGACCTTGACGCGTCCATCGAATTCTACACGAAGCTGTTCGGCATGAAGCTTTCGGGAAGAAGCAAGATCGAAGTCACTCACGGAGAGGTGGCTTCTCTGGTCAGCGAAGAGGGAGGCTTCCCGCTGGAGCTTAACTTCTACCAGAAGGGGAGCCTCTACGATAAGCGATACACGGTCGGGGATGGGCTGGACCATCTCTGCTTCCAAGTCGAGAACGTGGACGAAACCGTTGCCTTAGCGAAGAAGCTGGGGCACCCCTTAGTTAAAGAGATCAGGACCAAGACAGCAAGATGGGCCTACGTAGAAGACCCCAACGGAATATGGATTGAGGTCTTCCAGTGAGCAGCTCCTTGGAACAGACTAGCTGTCCAAGGGGAGAAAGACATAAGAGGTGGATATCTGTTCGGACTGCCGAATAAATTATGCCCACATGTCCCAACTGCGGCGAGCTAGTGTCTTCGCAGGCCACCTTCTGCAGTAGGTGTGGCGCCGCGCTTCAGCCTCAACAGCCTTCTGCCCCGCCCAGCTCTCAGCCCATGACCTACTCTTCTCCGCCGCCCCGTGCTTCTCGAGCGGCCACGCCGAGCAGGTATGCGACTCTTGGAATATTGGCCGCGATCGCGAGCCTCTTTATCTTGCCTGAGATCTTTGGCTCCGCCGCCGTCATCCTAGGGGCGATGGTGTGGAAGAATGAACGAGGGAACAAGGGACTGTACATAATCGTCGCGGGGCTAATCTGCATGGTGATAGGGATAGAAATCACGGCGTCCATTTACCTGGGCGGGTTCATCTAATGGACCCGTTCCTTCGAGCCTGATTCGCACCTGACCCCTGGCCTAAGCTGCTAAACGGTGATTAGCGGAGGCCAGCCCCAGACGGCCTGCGAAGCCTCGACCTGGCAAAGCGAGACAATCCAGAATAGAACCCTCCTATTGACGAGGGATTCCTGACGCACCAGAGCAGAAGGAGGGCTACGACGGCGAGCGACCATGCGACGGCAGGCAACGCGCCGGACGCTGGTGCGCCCGTGATGGCGCCTCCCACTGAAATCGTAGCGCTCCAATTGGAAGGCTGCGACCTGGCCACAGATGCGCCAAGTGCGGCTGCGGAGTCCGGCTCGACAATCGTCTGGTTAGAGACGTCCACAGTCGGGGGCCGCCGGCCCCTAGACCATAGAACAAGGGAGCCCGCAAGCTGGGGGTCGCAAGTCTTATTACATCCTTGCTGCGGAGCGGCGAGATGTAGAGGCAGAAGTCGGATTGGATTTCGCCGTCGAGACGATGGGGCTGTCGAAAGGCTATGGGAAGGCGACGGCCCTCAACGGCCTCAACCTCAAAGTGAAGATGGGAGAGATACGCGTCATCCTGGGGCCCAACGGCTCGGGGAAGACCACGCTCCTCCACCTCATTTCGACCGTGCTCAAGCCCAGCGGGGGGACGGCGAAGGTCATGGGTTACGACATCGTCAAGGAGCCTCTGAAGGTGAGGGAAGTGGTGGGAATCTCCTTCCAGGAGCCCAGGGGCTTCTGGAGGCACAAGCCGAGGGGCATCCTGTCGTTCCACGCCTCCATTTATGGGTTCGAAGGGGAGAAGAGGAGAGAGGTCGTCGACAGGGCCCTCCACGAGTTCGACCTGTGGGAGTCCCGCGACAAGAGGTTCATGGAGCTTTCAGGGGGGCAGGGGAAGCGGCTAGAAGTGGCGAAGCAGTTCATCCAGAAGCCCCAGGTGGCCATCTTCGACGAGCCCACCTCCATGGTGGACCTGGCGGGGAAGCGGATGATCTGGGACAAGATCCGGGAGATGAGGGAGGGAGGCTCGACCGTCGTGGTGGCCACGAACGAAGTGAGAGAGGCCGAGTACCTCGCGGACAGGATCACCATAATGAGCAAGGGGAGGGAGGTGGTCACCGACAACCTCAGGACCCTCAAGGACAGCGTCAGGGGCGCTGACATAGTGGACATCGAATTCATGGCCCCCGTCGGCGGGCTGGACGTAGCCGCCATCGAGAAGGTCGAAGGAACGGCCAAGGTGCTGCAGGAGTCCGACAACCGCCTCAGGGTTTACGTCACGAGGTCGGAGGACTGGCTCCCGCTGATGATGAGCAGCGCCTCTTCGCGCTCGCTGAAGGTTACATCGGTCAGGGTCACGGAGCCTTCCCTGGACGATATCTTTCTGCACTACGCGGGAGGGACACTCCAAGATGACGGCTCCTCCTAGGATCTTCTCGCTTTTGCTGTTCGACTTGGCGGAGGCCTTCGATTCCATCCCCTGGGTGCTCTACTACTGGTTCTTCTTCGCGTTCGAGTTCTTCGTGTACGGGCGCCTGATTTCGGCCCTTGTTGTGAAGCCCGACAATTATATCTTCTACTATGGCACGGGGCTGCTGGTCCTCATACTCTTCAACACGGCGTCCTGGGTCGGCAGGGGCTTCGTCGAAAGCGCCCATGAAGGGAGGCTCAAGTACTTGCTCTCCCTCCCTATGGCCCGTAACGACCTCTTCTTCGAGCAGATAATGCTGGGCGTGGTGGTCAACACTGTAAGGCTGACGCCGCCTCTAGCCATCATAATGTGGCTGAGCGGGGTTATGACCCCCACTGTCCTGCTGTCGACGCTCGCTATCATAACGCTGCTGAGTATAGCGGTCATCGGCCTGATGGTGGCCCTGTCGTTCGTGGCCTTCCGGTCCTTCGACATATACAGCGCGGTGGTGGCGGGGCTCAGCGCCCTCCTCATACGGTTCAGCACCATGTACTACCCATTGGCCTACATGCCCACCGCTTACGCCGACGTGTCGCTGGGCAACCCCATGACGTACGGGACGGACCTCCTGAGGAGAATGCTGGGCTTCTCCCCCTCCCTCCTCCTCGATCCCTACTTGGCGGCGGTGGTAGTCTTGGCTCTGGTCATAGGGGCCCTGTTCGCTGGCATGTTCACGATTTCTCACGCCGTCGAGGGAGTGAAGTCGTCTTGAGCCAGCGTAGCAGGATACTCAGGATCGTCAGAGTAGACGTCTCGTATTTCTTCAGGACGAAATGGCTCATCGCCACGCTGATCGGGTTGAACCTCTCGGATATGCTGGTCCTCGGCCTGGTTTACAACGGCATGATGAGCTTCAACTACTTCGCGTTTTTCGTGCCAGGCGTCGTCATCGCGGGGATGTTCGCCGCCGCGTTGGATGTCGGGAGGAGGGTCTATCTGGGGCTCACTGAAGGCGTGATTCAGTACTACCTCAGCCTGCCGGTGAGCACAGACGGCCTGGTATGGGCACACATCATCTCCGGGGGCCTCGGAGGGACCATCTACTCGGGCATCCTGCTGGCCGTCGCCCTAGCCATACTTCCTCACGCTTCATGGCTGGCCGCCCTGGCGATGCTGCCGATGATGTTCATGCTTTCGATGGGACTTTCCGGGATAGCCGCTGTGCTTAACCTATTCTCCAAGAGGGGCGAGAGGTACTGGGTCTTCGCCGATGGCCTCCAAGTGGCCTTCCTGGGGATGAGCACCATATCCTACCCCATCTCCGTCATACAGAGCGTCTTTCCGGGGTTCCTGACCACGCTCATCGAATACAATCCACTGAGCCAGGGGGTCGGCGCTCTCAGGTCATGGGTCTTCGGGGGCCAGCCGGTGGCCCTGGGGGCGCTGGGCTCGCTCATCCTGACGTCGTTGGTGCTGTTGGCTATGGGGGCGGTTTCATACCGTCACGTATTCTACGAAGTGAGAGAGGTGGGGAAGATCTGAGCCCGGGCCCGAAGGGGATTGGCTGATGCCAGCGAAAGACATTTAAAACCAGCTTAGTAATGTCACGAGGACACAAAATGTCAGCCCCAAACACCGTACTAATCGGGAAGAAACCTGCGATGAACTACGTGCTAGCATGCCTGACCCTCTTCCAGAACGGAGTGAACGAGGTACACATCAAGGCAAGAGGAAGAGCCATCAGCACGGCTGTTGACGTGGCAGAAATAACGAGGAAGCGTTTCGCCACCGAAGCCAAGGTGAAGGAGATAAACATCGAGACGGAGCAGCTCAAGAACACGGAAACTGGGACAATGAGCAACGTCTCTAGCATCGAAATCATCCTGGCTATGTAGAGAGGTCCGAGGAAGGCATTTGAGCCCCGGCCCAGCGAAAGCCAGACAGCCGATACTGGGGAGGGCTTGCCGTGGTTCGCCCGTAGCTCGGGTCTTTGCGACCCAAGCCCGGTAGCTGAGCCCCGCTCATGGCGAAGGCTTCCGTCAGGAAAACGACGACCCTAGACTTCTCGATCCTGCTCCCCGGCCATGGACCGCCCTTTAATGGAGATGCCTCCGCCATCCCGGAGGACTTCGCCGCCGGATTCAGGTGACCGAGGAACCGGCCGCAGGACCGAAACGATGAATTATCTCCCCGTGACAGCATGAGGCATCGATCTCGAAAAGGGATGTAACCTGGTTTGAAGGCATTCAGCAGGGAACTGTCGTTGGAAACCCATGACAAGAGGGAGCTGGTCGACCTGACGGCCGGCGTCGCCGAGGCGGTCAAGGAGAGCGGAGTGAAAGGTGGGATCTGCGTGGTCTACTCCATGCATACGACGGGAGCGATAATCATCAACGAAAACGAAGAGGGCCTACTCCGAGACGTCTTGGTGAAGGTGGCGGAGGATTTCCCACGCAGGGGGACTTGGCTCCACAACCTCGTTGACGACAACGCCCAGTCGCACCTTGCAGGGGCCTATCTCGGGCCTTCGGTCACGGTCCCGGTGGAAGGGGGCTCGCTTACTCTTGGCGAATTCCAGAGCGTCTTCTTTCTCGAGCTGGATGGGCCAAGGCCCGAGAGGAAGGTCATCGTGGAGATCGTTGGCGAGTGATTAGCTCACGACCTTCCTGAAGAGGTAGAATGTGGTCCACCAGGGTCAGGACCGCTATGAGGCGATCACCGCATAGGCCTGGATTATCGTCCCCCAGTCGTAGCCATTCAACATGAGCACCCGCACGGCGTTCACCGTATAACTGATGGGGTTGAAGTCGAAGACGGTCTGGATCGGGCTGGACATGAATGAAGCGGGCGTCAGGGCCGTGCTCATGAAGAGGAGGGGGGAGAGGCAGGTGGGCCCCGATTCCCAAGACAGTTTCTCCGTTGTTTGTCCGCAGCTCGATGATCAAGGAGATGCCGGACCACGCCAAGCCAAAGAAGGCTATCGAAAGGAGGATGATAACGACCCGCGAAAGCCCCTGTTGCCATCGTGGCGCCCAGGAGGATCGACAAGGCCAGTATGATCACCGACCGGCTCCCCAACAATGTCTTTAAGGCGGCACGGACGGCGTGCTGATAGTTATTGATCGTTGAAGTAGAAGGTCTCAGGAAGGAATTCGGGAACCTTGTGGCGGTGGACGGCGTGAGCTTCTCCATCGGAGAAGGTGAGGTCTTCGGCCTTCTTGGGCCGAACGGTGCCGGGAAGACGACGACGCTTCACATGCTGGCCACACTGTTGAAGCCCAGCGGGGGCACGGCAAGGATCAACGGCTTCGACGTCCTGAAGCAACCCGCCAAGGTCCGGAAGAGCATCGGCATGGTCTTCCAAGAGCCCAGCTCTGACGATCTCCTGACCGGATATGAGAACCTGAAGCTCCACGCCCTCCTCTATGGAGTGCCGGCGAACGTTCGCAAGAAGCGCATCGAGGAGGTCCTCAACCTCGTGGGTCTGTGGGACCGGAGGGGCGACCTCGTCAAGCACTACTCCGGCGGCATGAGGAGACGCCTCGAAATCGCCAGAGGCCTTCTCCACAGCCCCAAGGTCCTCTTCCTAGACGAGCCCACCCTCGGGCTGGACCCTCAGACGAGGGAGCACATATGGGAGTATGTAGAGAAGCTGGTGGCGGAGCAGAAGCTCTCGATCATAATCACCACGCATTACATGGATGAAGCGGACAGGCTCTGCGACCGGATAGCGATCGTAGACCACGGCAAGATAGTCGTCCTCGACACGCCCGAGAACCTGAAGCGCACGCTGGGCGGGGACATCATTAAGCTAGAGATCGAGAGCCCCAACGTGAAGGCGGTGGAGTCTCTCCCCTACGTCAAGAAGGTGGAGGCCCAGGGGTCGACCCTCTACCTGACTGTGACGGACGCCCGTTCTCACATCCAGGAGGTACTGAGCCTCGTCGGGAAGGTCGGAGGAGTGGAGCTTCACCCGCCGTCGCTAGACGACGTCTTCATGCATTACACGGGAAGGGAGTTCAAGGAGGAAGGCGAGGAGGGAGGCTTCTGGGAGAGGGCCATGACGGCCAGTGAGAGAAGATGAGCGAGCTATCGGGGCTCTACGCCCTCTGGGAGAGGGAGCTGAAGATCTACCTTCGGGAGAGGTCCAGGATAGTGTCCTCCGCCATCAACCCGCTCCTCTGGCTCTTCGTATTCGGCGGCGGGCTGGGCTCGGAGTTCAGCGTCGGCAGCGTGAACTACCAGACGTTCATCTATCCTGGGATCATCGCCATGACGGTGATCTTCTCCTCCATCTTCTACGGGGCCTACGTCGTCTGGGACAAGAGGCTGGACTTCCTGAAGGAGGTCCTGGTGGCCCCCATCGCTAGGAGCACGGCCTTCCTCGGGAAGGTCCTGGGAGGGGTGACCGACGGCGTGATACAAGCGACTATAATGCTGGTGTTGGCGCCGATATTCGGGATACCCGCGGGGCTGGGCTTCGCGCTAGTCTACGTGGTGCTCTTCGTGCTGGTGGTGGGGCTGGTGAGCATCGGCCTCATCATCGGCTCCATGATGGAGTCCCCGGAGGGCTTCGGCCTCCTGAGCAGCTTTGTCACCTTCCCGCTGTTCTTCCTCTCGGGCGCGCTCTTCCCCCTCAGCAACCTCCCCCCGTGGCTCTCCATCGTCACCTTTGGGAACCCTGTGACCTACGGGGTGGACGCCATTCGGGGGCTGATGCTGGGGACATACAAGTTCGGCCTCTTGGTGGACCTTCCCGTGCTCGTCGGCTTCGACCTAGCGGTCCTAGCGGTGGGTACCATCTCCTTTAGAAGGATGAAGCTTTAGCCGAGGAAACTGGTCGGAGCGCCGCCCCGCCCCCGACTGACTAGTCGCAGGGACAAAGGTCATGACCGCCGCGGTAGGGACCGCGAGGAGCTAGCTGGACCCTGGGCAATCTTCGAACCCTCTGGACGGGAAGGACCCGCCAAGCCAGTTCCGTAGCGCCGAGAAAGCGATGCCAACCCTGGTAATGCCCTTGGCTGCCGACCGCCCGTCTCTGCCCTTTATTTCCTCACCCGACGCGGACTGCGAGGCTTTTCCGTATGTCCGTCGCTCTTTGCTCCGTCCAACGCTTTTAAGAAGCTTGCAGCCAACCTGTAACGATGGTCTACCCATACCGCAAGACCATTTCTATCGACACGATGCTTTCGAAGTCCTACTGGTCGTGGAGGGCCAGCCCCGCGCTTTCCGTGCCGACCATGCTGGCCACGTCTCTCAGCGTGCTGTCAGAGGCAATATTCGGGATGGCCTTCCTGGGAATGGTCGTCGACCTGGAGAAGACCTCCTGGATCAAGGAGGCGGCGGCCGCCATTGGCGCGTCGGACTACGCCACCTTGGGCTCCCTGCTAACCGCTCGCTTGTTCGTCGAAACAGCGGCCCTGTTCGTTGTCCCCGCGGCGGTTGTCACCCTCGCCGTCGTGGTCCTGGCAGGAGGCTTCGTGTACTCGGCAGAATACGGGTCCTACTGGAAGGCGCTAGACGGCGCTCATGTGGGGATCCCCGAGGTGATGACGGCGTTCAGAGAGAGGTGGAGGCCCATGGCTTGGACCTTCCTCCTCTCGTACCTCGTCACCCTGGGACCCCTAATAGTGGCAGTTCCGGCGTCCGCGGCGATCCTGCTTTCATCCACGGAGGTTGCAGCTTTGGTAGGTGCCGTGTCCCTCCTGTCGGTGGCCACCGTGCTCACTCTCATCCTTTCCTCCATGCTCGTCTACACCCCGGTGGCCGTGGTGGCGGAGAACCTTTCTGGGTGGGCGGCCATCTCGAGGAGCCTCAGGCTGAGCCGGAGGAACTACGGCGTCACGCTCACCTATGGCGTCGTCTACGTCCTCCTCACAGGGGCGCTCACAGCCGCCTCGTCGTTGATACCCGAGGGAGGGCTGCCGATATCGTCGCTGGTGACAGTGGGCGTGCTCATCCTGGTGACGCCGGTGCTCCATATGTCAAAGACCAGGCTGTTCCAGGAGCTGGACGGGCCGGAGGTTCCTCCCTATGAATTCCTCCCACCCTTCTCCTCGGACCTGAAGCCCATGCTGGGCTCCCTCTGGTCGAGGTTCCTTACAGGATTGGGGGAGCTGAAGAGGTTCGCCTTGGACCCCGCAAACCTGCCCTTCCATGCGCTGTCGGCACTGGCCATGGTCCTGGGCTGGTATGCCGGCCTATACGTCGGCCAGAACGGGGTGACCCAGCTCATCTACGGGATGGGCTACACGGCAGGGAAGATCAATCCGCTGGTCAGCGAAAGCCTGCCGTTCTCCCTCGGCGTCTACATCTTCTTCCACAACTGGCAGGTGAGCCTAGCTACGGCGTTGTCAGGCGTCTGGTTCTCGGCGGCACCCTTCATCACACTCTTCCTGAACGGCGTCCTGATCGGCGTAGTCGCCAGCCTTGTCCCCAATACGAACATGCTCCTCGCCGCCCTCCTTCCTCACGGGATAATCGAGCTGCCGTCCTTCGTGCTAGCAGGGTCGGCCGGGATCAAGCTGGGTGTGACCTTCCTCCGTTCCGTCCGGAGCGATGACCCCACGGCGACGGCGGAGTTCCATTCGGTGGCCAGGCAGTCGGTCTACATCGTCGTGGGCTTGGCGTTGCTCTTCCTCGTGGCTGGCCTGATAGAGGGAAACCTCACCCCCGTCATCATGAAGATGGCCGGCTGGAGCTAGGTCAGCCAGGGAGACATGGACTGCAGGAGGGCGTCATGCGTTCTCAAAGACCTCGAGTGAGCCGTCTCAAGTCCCCGTCCCTTGAAGGCGGGGTCCGGGTTCCCCCGCCCTTCGACTATGTCCTAAGGACGTGTTCTGTTCGAAGAGATTGTGAAGAGGGCTAGAAGGGCGACCTGCGGACCTCTCACGGTGGGGCGCCAGCCTTGATAGTAGAGTCGCCCTCGGGAAGTATCAGGAGCGAGTGACATCCTACGAGCGCATCCCTCAGCGCCTCCCTGTCCTGAAACTGCCTGCTATCGTAGGTGCACAAGAACAGGGCGTTGAAGGGCAGCCTCTCTCCCAGTGCCTCCTCGAGCTTCAAAACACCCTCAACCTCTCCGAACTTGAGCAAATCGGCCGTGTCCATCACCAGCCTTATCCCCTTGAAGCCCTTCTTGAGGGATTCCTCGGCCAGGCCCATGAAGGTCTCTATGGCCTTCAGATGGCTGAACTCGTAGCCCTCGAAAAAGACCTCCCTGACGCTCAGCTGGTAGCTGGAGTCCCTGTAGGAATGCTCAACCAGGCCCCTGATGTTCAGGCTGCCGGAGGTGTTGGCGCCGAAGGGGTTTCCGGTGATTAGGATGAACATCTCGCCAGCCTCACCTGCCCCCTTTCCGAACCATCTGACAATCTGCTCCTTCATATCGAGGTTATCGCAGAGAACTAGCACATGGTCGCCTGAAGACACCTTCTTCATGACGGTGTGCTGAACCTGGAGGGTGAGGTCGACGGATTCTATCCTGGCGGGGACGTCCTGGATGGACTCGGCCTCCTTCAGAGCTTCAGGGAAGGCCCCTTTCAGCTGCGTGAAGACGAGAGGATAGAGGACCACCGATGGGTGCCTTCCCAGGAGGACCCCCACCGACTCTATGAACCGCTCCTGGTCGTACACGATGTCGCCTGGCTCGAGGGAGTAGAGGTCGAGGAGCGCCCTTTTCAGCTCGCGCCATGCCTCGTCGCCGACGGCCTCAGCCATGGAGGCGTCAACGCAGGCCGCCACCTCGTCGCGGATGCTCGACTTTGGAAAACGCAGCACCCTGAGGGACATCTGTCACAACCTGTTGCCGCATCCCGATAGTTATGCCTTCGCCTTTGGTTGTCAACTTGATAACTAACTGGCCGAGGAAGACGCGGAAGCCTCGTTGACGAGGCCAGTCATGGTCGCAGAATGCATAGGGACGTCCCGAGAAGCTGCCTCTTCTGTGCCGGCCGGGGGATAATGATAATTTGGCGATTCTTCCCTCGCTGCGCCTACTCGGATTAGACCGATGCGTGGGCAAGCTTAAGACACCTTGGGGACAGGCTCTATGTTGCGGACCTGAACTTGACCGAAAGCACCACCGGACCAGTCAAGGCCGCCCTCATCGCTAACCTTCTGGTGGCCGTCGTCAAGTTCCTCGTAGCGTACTTCAGCGGGAGCAGCGCCGTGATGGCAGAGGCTGTGCACTCTCTGTCCGACACCGTGAACCAGGTCCTCCTGCTGACCGGCATCAATCTAAGCCACCGGCCGGCATCGGCGAAGCACCCCTTCGGCAGAGGGAAAGAGCAGTTCTTCTGGTCCTTTCTGGTGTCACTGGTGGTCTTCGGGGTCTCCGCGACCTTCTCCATCAGCCAAGGCATCCTTCGTATCGGCAGGCCCGCCCAAGTGAGCTACCTCTTCTTGACCGTCCTGTCCTTGGCTGCGATCGCGGTCATCGAAGGCGCTGCCCTCTTGGTGACTCGGCGACACATCGACAGAAGGATGCAGGCGCTCAAACTGAGAAACATCCGACACTTCTTCCGGGTCTCAAAGGATCCCGTGGTGATGGCGACCTTCCTCGAAGACGTCGTCGCGCTGCTGGGCGTCGTGATTGCTTTGGCAGGCGTCCTCCTCACGTACATTACCGGAGATGGGTTCTTCGACGCCGCCGCATCCATAGCGATAGGGGTAGCCCTTGCCGTGTACGGGGTGATACTGGCTTTCGAGAGCAAGGACCTCCTCATCGGTGAGGGGATAGGCAGAAGGGATATCGCCGACATTGAGCAGACGCTGGAGGGGTTCCCTGAAGTGGTGTCGGTCATGGACATAAGAGGAATCTACTTCGGGCCTGAAGATATCGTCTTGGGTCTCGAAGTGGAGTTCCGTGACGGCCTGAGGACCGAGGAGCTTGAGGCCGCCGTTGACAAGATCGAGAAAGCGATAAGGAACCTGAGCCCGCGCTATCGCCACATCTACGTCGAGGCGGAGAAGCCCGATGAAGAGGTCCCAGCCTAAAAGGGACGTGTTAGATTTCTGCGTGTCCCAGATTTACCTCTTTGACAGAAGGCTCCGCTGCCATGAGCATAGTCCGCTTCGAGATACCATCGGACGACGTCAGGCGCGCGCAGCGATTCTACCGCAGGGCGTACGGATGGACAATCAGTCAATACTCAGGGATGGACTGTTTCACGAAATGCACGGTTCCCAACGACGAGAACGGAACACTCAAGTCCCGGGGCGCCATCAACGTCGGCCTGGCGAAGCGCGCAGGGCCCACTTAAGGTCCTTGTAGGGACTATCAAAGTCGAAGACATCGACAGCACACAGCTACCCGCCAGGAGTTTAGGCGGCAAGGTGGAGGCCCCAAGCAGGGAGTCGACGAAATGAGTTCCACGGCCTACATCAAGGACACCGAAGGCGGCATCGTGGAACTCTAGTAGGACGCCCTTCGGTAGACTCCGGACCCCGAAACACGCGGCCTTAGCGGGCCAGCGGGGAAGACAATGCTCCTCCCTTTTCTCATCAAAAGCCAGCCTGACAGCACCAGGTGGCCGAGCCCGCCATTCTCCTAGTGGCCCACATCACCCTTCATGCGAGATCTTCCTTGCCCCTGCCTGATCTCTCTGGTCAGAGGCTGCTTACCCCCGCATCCAGTTGACCCCCGAGTCAATTCCTGATGGGCTTTCGCCTTAAGTCCACGGTAACCTCTATTCCGTACTATGTCCCGAAGGACTGTCGCAGGCAACCCGCCCAGGGCGCTCGAGAGGATGGCGCTCGAGAAGGAAGTGAGCGAGCTCTGCCAGATAGAGACGCAGGGAACGGGTGGAGACATGGGCGCCACGGCGGCTAGGCGCTCCCTCAACGCCCTCTTCCTGGAGAAGTGGGACGTCGTCGAGTCCAACTCTCTGCTGACCCGCTCCATGCTCGTCAGGATGCGGGAGTACGTCGGGATCCAAAGCAAGAACGAGGTGGCCAGGCTGGTCTTGAACGCGGCCGCGGAGATGTACTTCGTAGGGCTGGTCGCCGAGACGCTCCAGCTTTTCACCGAGGGGGACAGCCCCAGAAAGCTCCATCTGGCGAGAGTAAAGAAGAGAGAGGACTGCCCGACGGGGAACTCGCTCCCCTTGAAGAGGGGTCGGAGCACGTTGGGGGAGCTGACAGTGCTCCTAGACCTCAGCCAGCAGAGATTCCAGGAGGAGAGGAGGAAGAGGGAGGAGTTGCTCAGGAAGGGGAGGCATTGCTACCTAGTTGCGGCGCGTTCCGAGGTCGACCAGATGGCGCTGGCGGAGGGAGGGTGGGCGTGCTCGCTGGCGGGAGCCTCCTTAGGGGATAGCCCAGGCGCGGTCACGCTGGGGACCGTGGAGGTCAACCTCCCCGTTGAGCCGATCTTCGCAAGGATTAAGCTCCTTCTGAGCCTTACGCGTTAAAGGCTGCATCCATCGGCGAGCCTAACGGCCGAAGGCCTAATCGATCCCAGCCGCCTCGATATATGTCTGACGAACCTGCCTAGCCCTCCTGTGACAAGAAGAACAGAAGGATGTTTCGTTTACAGCTGCCGGATCGATGGCGGAGAAGATAGAAAGGGCCTTCGATGACCCGCCGCAATACTATGTGACCAAGAAAATGGCTGCCGGCTCCATCGTCAGCTTCAACAAGCACTTCGACGGCCTGGACGTGCCTAGGGTGGAGCCTGCTTCAGCGCTGGGCGAAGCCGAATAGTCTGTCGACCATGGGACCTCCTGATCATTCCACCCCGGCCTGCATCGCGATGGCCTCCTCACGCGCGACTTGAACAGACTGTACTAAGCGTTAGTCTGAATAGGTCCTTACGGATAGGGAGGAAGAGGAGGAGGGAGATAGATGCGCAGCGGCTTGGTCGCACATGGAGTCGCGACAGCCGGAGTGGCCGCGACTTTATTGGCGTTCTTCTTGTTGGCGCCGGTCTCACCAGGGGCGGGCTCGAGTTTCCTGTCCACGTCGAGCGTCACCCTCACGACCTCGGGCCTCGAGCTGCACCTGTCCTTGAACGCCACGTCCATCGCTTCAGGGCAATCCGTTTCT
>JBEKZX010000140.1:0-3139 GCA_049509455.1 Conexivisphaerales archaeon | reverse complement strand
CGCGGTCGTCCACGCGGTGAGAAACGAGAAGGGCCTGTCGAAGGGGCTACTCGCCGTCTGCGGGGCTCTCATGGCCGGAGTCTTCGTCTTCATAGTCTACCAGTTCCTCGCCAACCCGACGATATGGGGAACGGCCGCGACAGCCTTCGGCATCCGCGGATACGAATTCGCGTACCTCTATGTCGCCGTCTCCTTCCTGCTCGGAATCGGGATCTACCTCTGGTCGAGGAGGGCGCACAAGAAGAAGGGGATAGACATAGGCCTGGCCTACAAGGAGATACCGCCAGACTGACAGGTCGAGCCGTGGGGTGGTGCTCCGCGGCCGCCATGGGCCAGTCTCGGCTTCCCTCAGATGTTCTCGTCTAGGCCCATCTTCTGGCGGCGGGGTAACTCCATCCTTGGGCCTGCCAAATGGATAAGCACCGTCGGCGTTCGGAGAGGCTTGACCTTGAAAGTGAAGAGGGAGGAGGGATCGGGAGGGCCGGCGAGATGAGTGTGCGACGAGAAGGGGCTCAACCGATGCTGTACGTGTCTGAAGTGCTACCGGCCCTGCCCATGCCCGAAGGCCATCGAAATCATGGCCAGGCCGTGATGGCCGGAGCACAGGACACCAAATCGCATGTGCCGATACATCCATTCTGGTCATATCTGGAAGGCTTAATTCCAACCCTGCAGATGATAGTAGTCGTGGGCATCGGTCACAGTGCCGGGCTAATGCTAGCCACGGCAGCGCTTGTGCTGCTGGTTACGGTCGGCGGGGTCTACTACTTCCTCTCCACGGTGCCTTCACCGTATCCCATCCCCGCGGCCAACATCACCGTGTTGCTCCCTGCCGGCCTCCCCTACAGGCAGGTGACCACTGGGAACTGGGACCACCTCTATCCCGAATGGAGCCCTGACGGCAACTCCATCGCTTATGTTTCAGATTCGGGTGGGTTGTGGTCGGTCTGGGTGATGAACGCCAACGGGTCCGGGGCCCGTCAGCTCACGAATTCGAGCCTCGTAGCCGGCGACCCTTCATGGAGCCCCGATTCGTCTCAAATCGCGTACTGGCGCATGGATGGCCCCGACGCCTACATCGTCGTCGTGAATGTCACCGGAGGCAGCACATTCACAGCAAGTGGGGATGCTGGCAACGCGGTGATGGCGACCCCCAAGTGGAGCCCCGACGGTTCCCACCTCCTATACTACAGAACCAACCCATCCCTTCAACTCATGTGCGTGAACTTGGCTTCACTGACGACCCAGGTTCTTGCCTCGGTGAACGGCACGGACACGAACCCGAGCTGGGCTGGGAATGACCGGGTGATATATTCGGACCTTGAAGGGGGATTTTATGTGACCAGATGGATCAACTTGACTTCAGGCGAGAGAGCCCTCCTCACGACCGGCGACCAGAATTACAGGGGCGGCGTCATCAGCCCGGACGGCACCATGATTGCGTACTACTCGGACATAACAATAGCTCTCCTGCCGAACAACCTGTTCGACATGAGCGGCTACAACGTCTGGGTCAGCCGCATCAACCTGACCGAGTACGACGTGTGGAGCGGCCAGCTAGACGGCCTCTACTCCTCACACCTCTACGAAGTCGGAGGGGAGGGACGACAGTACCGCCCGGGGACCGTAGTCGCCTCGGAGTTCCTTCGCTGGAGCGCGGACGGGAAGATGGTGGCCTGCGTGCTGGACAACGGCTTCTACGGCCTCGGGGTCTACCTATGGACGGTCGGCACATCGAACGTCATGCTTGCCGGTCCGCCCACGGGGGTGTCCATGCAGCCCTCATGGAGCCCGAGAGCCAGCGTGGTGGCTTTCAGCTGCAACGCCACGGGCAACTTCCAGATATGGACCTACGATGCTTCCGGCGCCGTGAACTCTCGTGGTCCCACAGGATACTGACCGTTCACGTCGTCGGCCACAGCAAACTGCGTTGGAACTTTAGTCCTCAATCGCAGCTCGGTCAAACCTCTCTGCAATGGACAGCGACTTTGGGGGCCAATTGGTCAGAGTGATCTGCACTGAGCTCTTTCAAGACCTATCAAGTGACATTCTCATGACCAAATCGGTACGAACCAAGGCACGTCATCGAACGGTCCAGCAGATGCTCTCTATCGTCACTCTCTAGAGCTGTCGCCTACTCTATTTCAATCCAGGGTTGCGTCCGCTGGAATAGAAACGTCTGCTGAAAGGCCCGGGAGCCATGAATGATCTCAGCTGCATGGTCCAAATTGAAGGGACAACGCAAGTCACTTTCATGGGCGACGGTCCCTTATCGAGTACTCTGTCACGACAGGTTGCCTCGCAGCATGGGTTCGCCATGGTCTACGTCTTGATCACTGACGACGACTCCCTAGCTCCTCCGGGCGCCTTCTTAGTAGCCGGGGAATTGCTGGGTGACGGTTCCACCCGCTGCGGATATCGCCCAGATGTGATAGGTCCCCGAAAGGTTGCAGCTGAAGGCGATATTGGCTCCGTCGGGGCTCCAGGCCGGCTGCAGGGCGCTCACGCCCAACTGAACTGGCCCGATGGAGGAGGTGGTCCAGTTGCCTACGTTCCAGATGAAGAGCGCGGTGAAGAGGGGGTTCGATGCGGAGTAGGCGATCTCGTTCCCGCCAGGGCTCCAGGCGGGAGGAGAGGTCAGGTCCATGGCGCCGGGCACGTAGGGCACGTTCGTGAACACCCCCGGCTGCGCTTCGCTGAGCAGGACCGTGTCGAACTGGAAGGTGGCGTTGGAGCCATCTGCCGCCGACGTCCAGATGTCGTACGAGCCGTACCCGTTCAGGAACTGAGCAGGTTCCGTCGCGATGGTGAGGTCCGAGTAGTAGGATAGGCTCCCGTTGGGGCCGACGGAGGGTGCGACGAAGTTGGATTCCCCGCCCAAGAGCACGCCCGACTGGTTCGTCCCCAGGCTGACCCACATCATCTCGTTGTACCCGCCCACCGCGGAAGAGTACACGAGCCGATCGTTCGAGGCCCAGCTGACGGACAACAAGCTCCCGTTCGCGCTGGCCACCGCCGTGCTCACACCTGTATTGAAGTCGAAGACCATCAGCTGGGGGAGGCCGCTGTTCTCGAAGAAGGCGAGCTGGGAGCCGTCGGGGCTCCAGGCGGCCGAAGCCTGCACGGCGAAGGGGGCGCT
>JBEKZX010000014.1:0-28679 GCA_049509455.1 Conexivisphaerales archaeon | reverse complement strand
CTTCCCTCTATAAACCTTGACAGCGTAAGAGGGAAATTTGTTCGAAGGAAGGGCTCAGAGGAGGTCCTCTTCTTAGTCCGGAGCCCGGTCTTCTTCCCACAGCGCCAACACGATGCCGGCCACGGCCATGAAGAACCCTAGGAATGAAATCTCAAGGGGGAGCGAAGGGACGGTGGCATGGATTACGATGAGCACGATGGAAAGTATCCAAAGCCAAACGGGGCGAGGGATCTCCATTTAGGACACTCCGCCCGCTTCGTTGCTCCAGAGCTGGGTCTCCTGGCGTCCGATCTGCTGTCTGATCAGGATCACGAAGAGGATGGAGACGGTGCCCATGATGACGAGGTCAGCCGGTGGAACCACGACGTGAAATATCAGTCCTACGAATCCAGAGTACACGACGGCGACGCTGAAGACGACGAGGAACAGTAGTGAGAAGTCCTTAAAGACTAGGAGCGATATCGAGTTTTGACCCTTCTTCGTGAGCCTGAACGCGCTCTTGTCGGCCTTGGGCTGCTCCACTACGTATCGATCGTCCATCAGCTCGTGTAGCATCCGGTTCACCGGGCTGGCGTCCTTGTAACCCAGCTGCCTCGCCAGTTCGGAGATGCTGCCAGTGAAGACCGACCTCTTCCACAGGAAGTACATCAGCTTGACCTTCGGATGAAGCAATTCCATCGATGGGGCTCTCTTCATAGGCGAGCCTTGATGCGTCGGAGGCACTAATGACCGTAACGTGAAAAAACGGATGACGTTCTTGTCTAACACGTTGCAGGCCCGGGGCCTTTCGACGATCAGATCCACTTGGTGGGCGGCTTTCCCAGCTTTTGAAGGGCGGGGTCGTCCGTAACGCAGGTGGCTCCCAGGGCGATGGCCGTCGCCGCGATGATGGATTGGGGTCCTGACAGCCCCTGGGTCGCCTGAAGGGAGGCGGCTGCCGTCGCGACCTCGGCGTCGACGGGCTTGACTTTAAAATCCTGCTGCATGAGGAAGCTCCGCGTATCGGCCACCTCCTTGCCGTCGGCTTCCATGGAGACCTTGTACATTTCGATGAGTGTGATGGCCGAGATCCACTTTGGGGCCGAGCTCTGCGCCAGCCTCCTGAGAAGCCTGGTCCTGTCGGCGTGCTTGGAGTAGAAGAGCTGGACGAAGTAGCGTGTGTCGAAGACTAATGCCCGTCCGGTCAATCCTCGTCTCTGATCCTGTAGAGGATCTTGAGCGCGTCTTCGAGGGAAGCGCGCCCGCTCCCCGCCAGGTCGAGGGTGGAAGCCTTCTTCTTGAAAAGGATGCCGTCGGCGTAAGCTAGGGCTTCAAGCTTGGTCCCTTCTTCGATCTTGAATTTCGTTCTAAGGTCCTTGGGTATGGTCGTCTGCCCCCGCCGGGTGACCACCACTTCTGTCATAGTAGTATCCTCTGCAGTTCCTACTTTTAAGAATTCCTACCCGTTAAGTATCGTACTCTATTCCTATCCTTCTTTTTGTCAATACTATTGATGTCTGGACGGAACTGCAAAGCGTAGTACCTCTGAGGAGCGGTCACGCCGTCACGTCGTAGAAGTTGATGCCCTTGACGTTGGCGAACTCGCGTATGCCAAACTTCGACATCTCCCGTCCGTAGCCGGAGGCCTTTACGCCCCCGAAGGGCATCCTAGGGTCAGACTTGACGAGCCCGTTGACGAAGACGACGCCCGCGTCCAGCTTCCACGCTAGCCGGGAGGCCCTTTCGTCATCTTTCGTCCAGATGGCTCCGCCCAGGCCGTAATCGGTGCTGTTGGCCCATTCGGCGGCCTCCGAATCGTCCTTCACCCTGACCAGTGGCGCTACAGGACCGAAGACCTCTTCGTAGAGCACCTTCATCTTGATGCTGAAGTTCTCCAGGACGGTGGGCTGGAAGAAGTATCCGCTTCCGGCCATTCGCCTACCCCCGTAGGTGACCTTCGCCCCTTTCCTTACGGCGTCCCTCACCTGTGATTCGACCTCCTCCAGCTGAGCCTCTCTCACCAGGGGCCCGACATCCGTCATGGGGTCAAGGGGGTCGCCCACGATGTAGGAGGAGACTTCCTCGACGAACAATTCCCTGAACTCCTCGTACACGGAGTCCATGACGATGAAACGTTTGGCGTTGATGCAGCTCTGGCCCGAATTGATGAACCGGGATTCAGCCCCCGCCCTAGCCGCCGCCTCGAGGTCAGCGTCCTCCAGCACTATGAATGGGTCGCTCCCTCCTAGCTCCATTACACTCTTCTTTAGATGCTTCCCGGCGATGGCCGCAATGGCCGTGCCCGCGGAGTTGCTCCCGGTGAACGATACACCCTTCACCAGCGGAGAGGCGATGACCTTCTCGACCACACCATGGGCTGTCAGCAACGTCTTGAAGACCCCGTCCGGGAAACCTGCCTCCTTGAACTCCTCTTCGAGGAGCAAGGAGGAGCCCGGGATGACGTTGGACGGCCGCAGCAGCACTGTATCACCAGCCATCACCGTCGGGATGGCGAACCTCAGCGCCTGCCAAGCCGGGAAGTTGAACGGTTCTACGCCCAGTATGACTCCCAGGGGCTCAAAGGTGACCTGGCTCCTCCTGGCGTCAGTCTCTACGATCTCCTCCTCCAGCCATTTCGCCCCTTCCCTAGCCACCAGCTCCGCCGTCCAGGCGCACTTCTCGACCTCCGCCTGCGACTGCTTGATAGGCTTCCCCATCTCATGGGTCATCATGCGGGCGAGCTTCTCCCTGTCTCTCCGTAGGGTGTCCGCCAGGGAGGAAAGGAGTTGGCCACGATCTTCGAGGCTCACTTCTCTCCATTTCGAGAAGGCGTCGGCGGCGTTCTTAGCGTAGCGCAGGCAGGTGAGCGGCTCCATCAGCAGATAGGAAGCGAGCTTAGCTCCCGTAGCGGGGTTGAGCGTCCAGAATTCCTCGGAGAAGCTCATTTGGCTTCGATTGGGCGCGGGTAGCGATTTAAGTCTTGGGAGCCTTTGCGGGTAGCGCCCTCTACTTGTAGGCCTCGGCGTCGGTGAGCAGACTTTGGAGGACATCGAAAGTCAGCTGCCGCCTTGACTCTTCTCTCAGCACCTGCAGGTCGACCTCGGCGTTCCTCAGCACTGAAAGGACGTCCTGCCTGTCGAGGAACCTCCTGTCGTCGTCGATGGTGACTTTCATCATCCTGAGCTTGGAAAGGAGCAGCCACGTGGGGTCCTGAAGAAAGGAAGGAAGATCCAGCACGTTGACGGGCCTCCTTGGGACCACGGCGTCAGTCATCATCACGTCCAATCGAAGGCCGTCTCCGTCCTCGAAGGAGGCGATCTTGTATTTTGATTCCCAGGCGCGTTCAAGGTCTCCGTCCTTCACCGTCAACTTCGCCCTCCTGAGCACCTTGGCCAGCTTTCCGAATTCAGCAGGGGTCGTACGTATGATGACGTCTACGTCGGAGGTGGTCCTCGGCCTTCCATAGTAGCTAACGGCGAGGGCGCCGGTGAGTGCATACTCTAGCCCTCCCCTGTTGAGCTCCCTGACGACCCGTCTTACGAAGGATTCGAACTTCACCAAGCATCATTCATCTGCCAACTCACGGTTCCCCAGCCGGCGCCGGAATATCGCCACAAGGGCTTGGTGAGGGCGGCCCGGGTTCTGCTGCACCACGGCGTCCCAGCAGATGGCGAGGGCCACGGACGACATCTCGATGGCCAGTGAAAGGTTCCTCTCTTTGGGGTCTTTGCTGGCGCTCGGACATGTCATCGTTCCACGCTTCGTGCGACGTTCCTTTAACCGTTGCTAGGCGCCATGATGAGAAGGCCTCAGGCGGCGGTCGCGCGTCGCGGAGGTCCCTCCACCCGTTAGATCCTTCCGCGTTACCCAGTTCCTCTTCCCCAGCTTCCGGACCTTCTTGAACCCGAACCCCCTTCTATAGCTCGGAGGTGCCATTTCACAGCAGGCTAGCCGAGGTCCTCGAAGTCCTTCTACGTGGACTAAGAAAGCTCCTCGCTGACCAAGCACAGCCCCTCCTTCTTCGATGGAGCGACCATCACGTTCCCTGGGCCATTCGTCACCTTGAGAATGGCGAGGCCTTGGGCGGGATAAGTTATTAATACGTGAACGCGTTTCAGACGGTAGAAGAAACTTGCCAAGATCGTTCGAAGAGCTCAGGACGTCGATCGCTGGCGTTCCGCTGAAGAACCCGTTCCTGCTCGGAAGCGCCCCGCCCACGTGGGACGACGAGCACATCATCCGCGCCGCCAAGCTGGGCTGGGCGGGTGCCGTCCACAAGACCATCGCCGTCAAGGAGACCCAGGACCCCAGCCCCCGGATGTTCGCCCGCAAGTTCCTGGAGGACGTCGTTTCGGTCCAGAACATCGAGCTCATAACGACCTACCCGAAGGAACAGTGGGCCAAGTGGAACAGGCATATCAAGGCCGAAGCGCCGTCTGACTTCGTCCTGATCTCTTCGCTGATGGGCACCGGTGATCCAAGTTCCTGGACAGAGCCGCTCCAGGTCGCCCAGGAGAGCGGTGTGGACATGGTGGAGCTGAATATGTCATGCCCCCATGGCAGCCCTGAACACGACATGGGTGCTGCCATCGGCCAGCACGCCGATCTGGTGGAGCCTCTGGTCCGTCACGTCAAGAGGTTCGCCAAGGTCCCCGTCGCCGTGAAGCTCACACCCAACGTGACTTCCGTCGTGCCGGTGGCGAAGGCGGCACTTGCCGGCGGCGCCGACGCCCTAACGCTCACCAACACCCACGGCCCCGTCATGTCGGCCGTCGATGTTGAGAGCATGATCCCCGCCCCCGACGTCTTGGGCAAGGGAGCCTACGGCGGCATGTCGGGGCCCGCCGTCAAGCCCAACACCTTGAGGATCGTGTCGGAGGTAGCCAAGGCGCTCCCCGAGGCGGAGATATTCGGCATCGGAGGGATAGAGGGATGGCGTGACGCCATGGAGTTCATGGCCCTGGGCGCCAGGGCCACGCAGGTCGTGACGGGTGCTATGATGCATGGCTACGAGCTGATCGATGACCTGATCACCGGCACTCGCCAGTTCCTCCTTGAAGGGGGATACCCGACCGTCGTCGACGTCGTCGGGAAGGCCCTCCCCAACCTTGTCGCCCACTCGGACCTCTCATTCCAAGATTGGATGAGGACCTGGGTAAACCCGGCCGAGTGCATTCCGTGCACCCGCTGCGTCACCACCTGCTCTGTCGTGGGGAGGGGCGCCATGAAGATTGACCCTGTCCAGATGGTCGCCAGGTCGGACCCTGACGACTGCAAGGGATGCGGCCTCTGCGTCGGCGTCTGCCCGACTGGGGCGATTAAGATGCTCCCCGAGAGGGAAGCCAGGGAACGTTACCAGGCTGTTACGGCCATCTATCCGAAGGCGAGCTACTACTTCCCCGAGACCATCGATGAGGCCATCGCCGCTCTCCGCCGGCGGGGCGCCATGCTGAAGGCTGGCGGAACCGACATCATGGTCAGGATGAAGCAGGGCCTCGTCTCCCCAGCCTACATCGTGGACCTGAAGGGCGTCAAGGGCCTAGCTTACATAAAGTCGAAGGAAAAAGGCGTCGCTATCGGCGCGGCCACCACCATGAAGGAATTGGCCGAATCGAAGCTGCTCAAAGAGAAGCTCCCGGCGCTCCCCGAAACTGCCATGAAAATGTCGGTGCCGGAGCTGCGCGAGGTCTCAACTTTGGGAGGAAACCTGTGCAACGCCTCTCCCGCCGCCGATATGGCCCCTGTTCTGCTTGCACTCGGCGCTAGCCTCAAATCCATCGGCCCCAGGGGAAGCAGGTCCATCCCGCTCTCCAGCTTCTTCCTTGGACCCGGAAGGACGACACTGGAGCCCGGGGAGCTGATTACGGAGGTGGAGGTTCCCTTCCCTCCGGAGGGCGTGGGCTTCGCCTTCGTCAAGGCCGGAAGGACCTACACTGATATTGCCCAGGTTAACGTAGCGGCGCTGGTGGGGTCCAGGGGAGGCGTCGTCGACTACTGTCGGATCGCCCTGGGGTCCGTAGCCCCCACCCCCGTCAGGGCCACCGGTGCCGAAGCATCGCTCATCGGAAGAAAGCTGGACCCAGCCTCCGCCAGAGAAACGGCGAAGGTCGCCGTCGAAGGGATCAAGCCCATCAGCGATTCTAGAGGCACAGCCAAGCAGCGCCGTGACACCGCCGAGCTCCTCACGAGGCGGGCTCTTCTTCAGGCGGGCGGCCTGCTGTAGGCCGCCGGCCGACGATGCTAACCAACGTGGGCTTTCGGTCGCCGGATGCAATAGAGTTATTACCGTTGGAACCGTCGAGTTGGCCATCGGAGCATCAGCGGAATGCAGCCAGCTCCCGACGACGAATTCAATCTTTCAGTTGGTGTGGACCCCGCGGGAGGCGTCGTCGCGCCCTCGGAGCAACCCTTGGTTCTCGAACTTTCTGACGACAGCTTCGACAGCGCGGTGATGAACAACGGTCTGATGTTGGTCGACTTCTGGGCGCCCTGGTGTAGCCCCTGCATAGCTTTGACTCCGCTCTTAGAGGAGATAGCGAGGGACAACGCCGGCAAGGTGGTGCTGGGGAAGCTCAACATCGACGAGAACCCTGTGACGCCCTCGAAGTTAGGCGTCCAAGGGATACCCACGATCTTCATAACGAGAAAGGGTGAAGTCTTGGACTGCTTCGTCGGGGCCATTCCGAAGGCCGACCTGATGCGGCGCGTGTCTCCATTCCTGTAGGATATCGATTTACATCGATCACTTGAACCGCTCGGGATGGTGATCGAGGAGCCCTTTCGCCAAGGCCTCGATCACGTCATCGACTTGAACTAGGTCGGTGAGGATCGTCCTCTTGCCGGAGGCGACGACGTTCTCCAGCTCCTTCCTGCTCATGCGGCCGACCACCACCATCTGACAGTCGGTCAGGGAGTCGGCTATCTCCTTCGAGAGACGGTCGGCGCGATCCCAGTCGGCGGTCGCACAAGGAAAAGCGACCCGCCGGGGTTTGAGGCGCAACTCCCTCTCCGAAGGCCTCGACTTGGCCAGGGTTATGATCAAGAAGAACTTCGCAGAGGCCAGGTCCTGGCTCATCGACCTACCGTCATCGGTCGCCAGCGCCACCTTCACTATCCCTCGGTCTACTTAGATGGGCCTTCCACGCTAGATGGATTTCTGGGTTTAGAGCCAGCCCGAAATCTTCAGCCCGACCCGTAACGTATCGGCGGGCGAGGCCTCCCGCTATCCAGAAGGCGCAGAAATCCGATCCTCACCATTCAAAAGAGTTGTCGCTGCTCTTGGCAGGTCAGGTGGCTGAACTTCGTCCCAGCTCGCACCAAACGTCCGAACCGGCTGCGTATTTTGGGCGGCCCTAGCGGGAATGCCCTCCGTATCTGAACGCATCATGCGCCGGTCCGCGGCTTCGACGAAGGTGAAGCGGCTCAAGCTTATATCGCACCCCTCATCCTCAGTCGGTACCGTTGGCGAAGAAGCTCTTTTGGGACGACCCCTATGTTAAGGAGTTCACAGCCACCGTCATTTCGTCCGAGGGCAACGGCATCGTGCTGGACCAGACCTGCTTCAGTCCGAGGGGAGGGGGCCTTGTGTCGGACCTGGGCACAGTCGGCGGGCTCCCCCTGGCCGAAGTCACGAAGGTGGGCGACGAGATACTTCACACCTTCCCGGCAGCGCCGGGCCTGACGGCAGGGCAGACCGTAAGGGGAGTCCTTGACTGGGAGAGGAGATACAAGATCATGAAAATGCACACCGCCACACACGTCCTGAGTAACGTAGTCAACAGAGAAACGGGGGCCCTGATTACCGGGAATGCCGTCGCGCCCGACGAGTCGCGCGTCGATTTCAGCCTCGAGGAATTTGACAAGGGCAAGATGGAGGGTTACATCAGCTCGGTCAACGAAGTGATAGGCCGAGACCTTCCCGTCCGCACCTATTTCCTCAAGCGCGAAGAGGCGCTTTCCATGCCCGGGATGGTCAAGCTGGCTCAGGCCGCCCCGCCCGAGGTCGCCGAACTGACGGTGGTTGAGATAGGGGACTTCGACAGGCAGGCGGACGGCGGCGTCCACGTCGCAAGGACGTCCGAGATAGGCCGCGTACGGTTCCTCAGGGCCGACAACAAGGGCAAGTCCAACAGGCGCGTCTATTTCTCGTTGGCCTGATGGCCTCGTTAGCAAGTGATTGTTCAGCATTCTTCTGCGTTTATCTTCATCAATGGCATATGTTTCTTGAAATTAATACACGATGTCGTCCCGCTCCATCACGCTTATATATCACGCCCGAGTGGCTAAGGAAGAATGAAACGACTGTTATCTTCAAAGAAGCGTAAAGCAATTTCCCGGATAGCAACCGTGGCTATTGTCATCGTCGTTCTCGTGATCGCCGGTGGGGCGGCCGCCTACTATGTCCTAAGTAAGGGCACCACTACCACCACCAAGAAGTCCACTCTCACAATCGGAACAACTGACTCGGTCCAGACCACTCTGGACCCGGCCGACGCATACGACTACTTCGGAATCAACATCATCGAGAACGTCGGAGACGGCCTCGTAGACTACGTCCCAGGGACAACCAACATCGTTCCGGCTCTTGCGACGAGCTGGACTACGAGCTCGGACGGTTTGACCTGGACCTTCAACCTCAGGCAGGGCGTGAAGTTCCCCGACGGGACACCCTTCAATGCCTCTGTCGTGCAGTACTCCATGAATAGGCAGTTTACCATCGCGGAGCCCGAAGGACCGTTCGAGGGGGTCGGATACGACGGCAACACTGGCGGGTTCATCAACAAGACGGTTGTGACCGGACCCTATCAGATACAATTCGTCCTGAACGAGCCCTTCTCGGCCTTCCTTGCTACGGTGGCCTTCATCCCGCTCTATCCAGTCAACCCCAACGTCGCCCCGATGAATGAAATAGTCAACTACACCAACGGAAATGCGGCTGCCTCCAACCCCACTGGCCTAGGCCCGTACTTGCTTTCTAACTGGGTAAGGTCCGCCGGCAAGGACGTTGAGATCGATCTGGCGGCTAACCCCAACTACTGGAACGCGTCCGCTAACTGGCCGGCGACGAAGAACATCGTGATCAAGTTCTACTCAGACTCGACCTCGCTGCTATTGGCTCTCCAGAGCGGGTCGATTGACGTCGCCTACAGGCAGCTGGATGCTTCCACCATCAACTCGCTGAGCACCAACAACAACTACAAGGTGTGGACGGGTCCAGGAACCTTCATTCAGTACATGGTATTCAACACCAAGGCTGCACCTTTCGACAACGTGCTGGTTAGAGAGGCGCTCGCCGCCGCTGTCAACAGGACAGCCATCACCCAGGGCGTCTTCCAGGGACAGGCCCAGCCGCTCTATAGCATGATTCCGGTTGGCATGGTCTACCACACTGACGCCTTCAAAACCCAGTTCGGCGAAGCCAACGTTACCGGGGCCGAGCAGTTACTCCAGCAGGCAGGGTACAGCACGACCAACAAGCTCACCTTCACCCTGACCTACCCGACAGGCCATTACACCTCGACGGACGCCATCGCGGCGGCTCTGGCGCAAGCCTTCGAAGCCACTGGGATGGTCACCGTCAACCTCGCAAGTCAGCCATGGGCGAACTACAAGGCCAGCACGGCTTCGAACGCGCTGCAAGTCTACATCTACGGATGGTACCCTGACTACGTTGACCCGTACGACTACACCTATCCGTTCCTGCCTGCCGACGGCGTAGGCTTCCTGCACACGCAGTTCGTCGACACGACGATCAACAGCCTACTCTCCCAGGTGGTGGAAACGACGTCCTCGTCAACTCAACAGTCACTCTATACTCAGCTGCAGACCAGGCTCGCTCAGACGGTGCCGATGGTACCCCTCTTCCAGGGGACCAGCGTTGCCGTCAGCACACCCAAAGTCGGCGGCATAGTGTTGGACGCGACTACAATCTTTAGGTACTACCTGCTTTACGCATCCTCATAACAAAACGCTTAATTCACAGTAAAGGAAGTTTTTTCTGTATACATGACCCTACGCACGTACATACTGACGAGGATAGCTCTTACCCTGCCCATGCTCCTCTTCCTCCTTACTCTCGTTTTCGTGGTGATGAGGATACTCCCAGGCAACCCCGTGCTTCTCAGGTTCGAGAAGAACGCCAACCCTGCCCTGATAGCCGAGTATACGCATCGCCTGGGGCTGGACCTCCCGTTGTGGCAGCAGTACCTGAACTACCTTGACGAGCTGCTTCATGGCAACCTGGGTCTCTCCATGGTCACCTTCGACCCAGTCGCGAGTCAAATACTGGCACGGTTCCCGGCAACGCTGGAGCTCACCATTGGCGCCTTTCTAGTGGCTGTCCTGGTGGGCCTCGTCTTCGGGTCCACGGCGGCTCGACGCCCCGGAAGCAAGACCGACGGTGCCGTGAAGGTGTACGGCATCCTGATCTACGCCTTTCCCATCTTCTTCCTCGGGATGATCCTGCAGCTGGTGTTCGGAGTGTGGCTCCATTGGCTGCCGGTGGCAGGCAGGATGCCTCAGGGGGTCATCCCGGCCGGGCTGAACTGGGGGTCAATTCACATCCAGACCGGGCTCTACACCGTCGACAGCTTGCTGGCCGGCAACATCGTTGAGTTCTTCGAAGCCTGCGAGTACCTCCTCCTTCCATGCCTCACTCTCGGCCTCGTCATCTCCGGGGTGTTCGTCAGAATGACTCGCAGCAACATGCTCGAGACGATGAAGATGGAGTTCGTCACCGCGGCTCGGGCGCGTGGGCTGAAGGACGACACGGTGGTCTATGGCTACGCGATGAGAAACGCCCTCCTCCCGATAGTCACCATCATGGGGCTGCAGTTCGCTCTGCTCCTGGGCGGCGCCATCCTCACTGAAACCGAATTCAACATCCTGGGCCTCGGCTCCTACCTCGTCGATCGCATTAACTTCAGGGACTACACGGCGGTGCAGGGGACGGTGGTGTTCCTGGCGATCCTGATCTCCCTGGTCAGCCTCATGGTTGACGTCATCTACGCCTACCTGGACCCCAGGATCAGGTTGTGACATAGATGGCAAAGACGGGCGAAGAAGCCGAGACCTTCGGGTTCATGCCACGAGTGATGGGTGCCGTCAGGTCCGCATTAGGCCCCGGCTCCGGGCGCTGGTTCATCGTGGCCGGCACCATCATCGTGGCCTTCATCGTGGGCATGAGCCTCCTCGCACCGTTCATCTCCCCCCATGGCCCGACGGAACTATTCGTAGGGCCCGATAACTCGCCACCCAGCTCCAGCTTCCCGCTCGGCACAGACCAGTACGGCAGGGACATGCTGAGCCGCATCATCTGGGGCGGCCGGTTCATGCTTCTGGTAGCCGTCACCGCGGTGATACTGTGTCTGGCGGTGGGCGTCCCCATAGGGCTCGCCTCGGCCTACCGGGGTGGCTCCCTGGACAAGGTCGTGTCCCTGGTGATGGATAGCATGTACGCGTTCCCCAGCCTCGTCCTCGCCATTGTGATCATCGGTGTGTTCGGAGTCAACGCTATCAACGAAGCGATAGCTATCGCCGTCGTTTACGTCCCTTCATATTACCGGGTCATCCGCAGCCAGGTCCTCACGATCAAGGAGCTCCCCTACGTCGAAGCGGCAAAGTCGATAGGGGGCCGGTCTGGACACATCCTCACGACGTACATACTCCCCAACATCCTTCCCTCCATCGTGGTAGTGGCCACAATCAACTTTGCCGACTCCATCCTCACCACGGCCGGCCTCGACTTCATAGGTCTAGGCCGCCTCGACCAACCTGACTGGGGAGTGGACCTCTTCTATGGGAGGGCCGCCCTCCCCATCGGCGCGTGGTGGACAATCTTCTTCTCAGGCACAATGATAGTGCTCTCCGCCTTGGGCTTCGGGCTGATAAGCGAAGGCCTGGCCGAAAGAGCGGGGAGGGAGTGAGACCCCTTGGGCGACCTCCTGGAGGTGAAGGAGCTCACAGTTGAATACCGTACCAGGCGCGCCACCATCAGGGCCGTCAACAACGTCTCCTTGACCCTGAACAAGGGCTCCACGCTGGGCATCGTAGGAGAGTCGGGCAGCGGCAAATCCACCCTTGGCCACGCCATCAGCAGGCTCGTTGATCCGCCCGGCGTGGTGGCCTCCGGTCACATCTATTTCGACGGCGTGGACATCCTTTCGCTGGGGGTGGAGGAGATGAGGAAGATCAGGGGGAAGAGGATCGCCATGGTCTTCCAGGACCCGATGTCCTCCCTGAGCCCTGTCAAGAAGGTGGGAGACCATTTCGTCGAATACATCCGGCAGCACGACCCCTCCGTTTCGCCGGCCGACGCCTTGAACGACGCCCGGAAGATCTTCGAAGACCTGGGGATGGAACGTTCTAGGGTGGGCGACTATCCTCACCAGTTTAGCGGCGGCATGAGGCAGAGGGTCATGGTCGGCTTGGCCCTCGCCCTCCGGCCTGAACTCATCATCGCCGATGAGCCCACGACGGCTCTCGACGTGGTCGTAGAGGCCCAGATCCTGGAGCTGCTGAGGGAACTGAAGAAGAAGTATTCGGTCTCTCTCATGCTCATCACTCACAACATGGGAGTGGTGGCGGAGACCGCTGACAGGATCGCCGTCATGTACGCCGGAAAGCTCATGGAGGTGTCGACGACCGCGAACCTGTTTACTCATCCCATGAACCCGTACACCGGCGCGCTCCTGGGGTCCATACCCAACATACTGGTCGACGACCAGGTGCTGAAGTCCATCCCCGGCACGCCGCCCGACATGGCTTCCCTCCCTCCGGGCTGCCCCTTCAGCCCTAGGTGCCCTCACGTCTTCGACAGGTGCAGGGTCGAGGACCCGCTTCTCACGAGGCTGGCGGACGGAACGGAGACGGCCTGCCATCTATATGGGTGATTTGCAGTGTCTTTCCTAGAGGTCGCGGAACTGAAGAAGTACTTCCCGGTGCAGCATGGGCTGCTGGAGCAGCTGACCACTAGAAAGCAGACCTTCGTCAAGGCGGTGGATGGAGTGAGCTTCTCCTTGGCCAGGGGCGACATCTACGGCCTTGTGGGAGAGAGCGGAAGTGGGAAGACCACGACGGGCCGCCTAACCATCGGCCTGTTGAAGCCGACGTCGGGGAAGGTCGTGCTAGACGGGATCGAGGTCCAGAAGCTGGACGGGACGGCCCTCCGCAAGATGCGCCGGCGCATGCAGATCATCTTTCAGGACCCCACCGCTTCGCTGAGCCCGAAGATGAAGGTTGGCGATGCCGTGGCCGACGCCATCAGGCTCCTGGAGGGAGAGGGCGGCCCGAAAGCGAAGAAGCGCGTCCTGGAGATGTTCGAATACGTAGGCCTCACACCAGCCCGTGAAATCTACGGCCGCTACCCTAGCAACCTGAGCGGAGGCCAGAAGCAGCGCGTCGTCATCGCCAGGGCGCTCATCACACGCCCGGAGTACGTCGTAGCCGACGAGCCGGTCGCCATGGTCGACGTTTCCGTGAGGGCCCAGATTCTTGACGTCATGCGCGGCATGCATGACAGGCTGGGCCTCACCTACCTGTTCATTACGCATGACCTGGCCGTGGCGAAGTACTTGTGCAACAAGATTGGTATTATGTATCTCGGCAGGATAGCGGAGCAGGGCGACACGAAGGAGATATTCAGGCTTCCCCTCCACCCCTACACCCAGGCACTCCTGGCCGCCGTGCCCGTCCCCGACCCGTCAGCCAAGAAGAACAAGAATATCCCCCACGGGGAGATACCTAACGCCATCAACCCTCCGCCCGGTTGCCGATTCAACCCTCGCTGCCCCTTCGCCACGGAAGTCTGCAGGAAGGAGGAGCCGCCCCTCAGAAAGGTCGATCCATCTCAACCCACTCATCTGGTGGCATGCCACTGGGCCGAGAAGTTCCTTTAGGGCCCGTATGATGCCGCTTTTGCGCAAAGCCTTATGAGGCTACGTCAGGCTCATAACCCATCCTAAAGTTGTCCCTTGATATGGACGTACGAACCCAAGACCCTTTTGACTTCGAAGCGCGTTACAACACGGCCGGGGCCCTGGGCGCCTTGGCTTACGAGCAGAGGATGATCCTAGAAGAGCTGGGCTCGCTTCGGCCGGGGATACTCCTGAACGTCGGCACCGGCTTCGGGAAGCTCATCAACTTCCCTCCTCCCCCAGAGGTCGTAGGCATGGATTCTTCAGAGTCTGATCTAGCTTCGGCCGTCCAGCGCTACTCTGGGGACGCTTCCAAACACTTCGTGGTGGGTGATGCATCGAGCCTGCCCTTTCGAGATGAGGCGTTCGACCAAGTCCTCAGCATAAAGGTGATAAAGTTCCTGGAGGATCCCGAAGCCGCCGTCTCCGAAATGGCCGACGTGCTGAAGCCTGGCGGGAGGCTCATAGTGGACGTGAGCAACAAGTACTCGCCGGCGGCCATCCTGCGCCGCCTGGGATCCTGGCTGCGGGTCCGCCCTCCCGCGAGGGCATACTTTGCCTTCGGCGATGGCGTGAAGATGATGGCCTCCGTGGGCCTTACACCCTTCAGCCACAGAGCGATGTTCAAGGTGGATCCTGTTTTCTGGAGGACCCTGCGGAACAAGGGCTTGGTCAACTTCGTGGAGCAGCTGGAGGGCGTCCTCGACAGGAGCACCGGCCCCTGGTTCCTTTCACGATACGTATTGATAGCTTGCGAGAAGCCTTACGCCGCCGGCTAGACGGCTCTTGAAGCAAAGCTTATAGAAATGAAGAGCCCCATTCCTCCCTCGACCTGCGATGCCGGCTAAGATACCACAGGAAGGCAGGAGTCTGCTGGACGGCAAGAATTTCGCGAGCCTGGCGACGCTCATGAAGGACGGCTCCCCCCAGGTGAGCCCGGTTTGGGTGGCGAGGGACGGCGACATCGTCGTCGTCAATACAAGCATCGGCCGTGTCAAGGAGAGGAACGTCACCCGCGATCCCAGGGTGGCTATCTCCGTCTTCGACATGAATGACCCTTACAGGAAGCTGCTCATCAGAGGGAAGGTCGTGAAGATGGTCAGGAAGGGGGCCCGCGAAAGCATCGATGAGCTGTCAATCAAGTACACCGGCCACAAGTACGCCGGAATGAAGCCCGGCGAGCATCGGGTGGTCATGCGCATCGATCCGATAAGGGTCAACGTCAGTTGAGACGACAGATCGTGCGGCAACCGAAATAAGCCCCCAGATGCAACTCATGGCGCATTGGCTGGAGAGATAGCATTCAGTCCTGTGGGGATAGCTCACACTTCTGCTTCGGACGAAGACGTACGGGAGATGGGCAAGGACCTAAAGTACACCATCGAGTTGTTCCCAGAATACACAAAGGCCCTCGACGGGATAGACGGCTTCTCGCACCTGATCGTGCTTTTCTACTTCGACAGGCTCCGCCCCGAGCAGAAGGGCGTGCTCAGGGTCAAGCCCAAGAAGTTCCTCCGGAGGGGACTGACGCTGGACGAGCTCCCTTGGCTGGGGGTCTTCGCCCTGGACTCCCCATCCAGGCCCAATCCGATAGGCTTCTCGATAGTGGAGTTCGTCCGGCATGATGGCCTGAGGCTTGAAGTCAGGGGTCTGGAAGCCTTCGACGGCACCCCGGTGCTCGACATCAAGCCCTGCTCGCCCGAAAGGCTGGTGCCGGCAGTCAAGGTCCCGCGATGGTTCAGCGACCTAGAGGGGATCGCCAAGAAAAGAGAACCAAAGCGCGCCGAAAGCAAGAAGTCCGTCAAATGAAGGCATTAATAGTCACCGCGTCGAACGGTTGACTGAAGGTATGTCCGTCCCGCCTCGTGGGAATCAGCCAGCGCCCGGACCACTGCTGGACATCAGGGCGACTGTCTCCCATTACCTCGACACCGTGGGCTCGGTCATCTTAATCCTTGACATCCAGGGCAGGATCCTCTACCTCAACGCGACAGCCGAGCGCCTCATCGGGTACACCCTCTCCGAGCTGGCCGGAAAGGACTGGGCGAGCGAATTCATCCCCCGCATGGATGTCGAGAGCACTCGTTCCGTGATAGATCGCATGAGGGGAGGCGAGACGCCTACGAGGCTCACGAACTCGGTCAAGACGCGCGGGGGCGGGATGAGGACCATCTCCTGGAACAACACCCTGGTCCGCGATGACGCCGGCTCAGTCGCCGCCATAGTGTGCACCGGCGAGGATATCACGGAGACCATAGCGCTTCAGGACGAGCTGGAGCGCACCCGTGAGAAGATGGAGTCCGCCCTCGAAAGCGGTACCATACTTCTGATCACGGTGGATTCGCTCTGGCACATAGATTTCGTCAACAAGCGCACGGAGATCGTGACGGGCTACGACAGGGGCGCACTGCTGGGAAAGGACATCTCCGAGCTGCTGCCACGGCTGGCAGGGAGCGACGTAGAAGACCTCAGGAACACGGTCACCACAGGTGGGACCTTCGGACCCGTCGACGTCAGCCTCAGGACCAAGCCTGGCGTCTTCCTTGAATACGAGGTCACCGTGGACCCCATATTCATCCACGGTAGCGTCGTGGGCGCCGTCGTCACGGCGAGAGATCTCATCAGGAGGCGGGAATCGGAATCCAGGATTAGGCTGCAGGCTGCCATCCTGGACCAGGTGGACAACGCCGTCGTCGCATCCGACATGAGGGGAGGAGTAGTCTACTGGAACAAGGAGGCCGAGAAGCTCTTCGGGAAGAAGCGGTCTGAGGCCATGGGGATGCCCGTCTCCGACGTCTGGGGAGACCTCGTCTCCTCCAAGGGGATGGGTGAGATCATGGCCGCCGTCTACGAAAAGGGCAGCTGGGAGGGCGTCCTCAGGGTCAAGACGGTCGCCGGGGACGAGAGGATGACGGTGCTCACCATCTCTCTGGTGGAGGACGTCCACGGAGCCCCCATCGCCATGGTGGGCGTCTCCACGGACGTCACGGAGAGGCTGAAGATGGAGCAGGCCCTCAAAGAAAGCGAAGAGCGTTTCCGCAGGTTGGCTGAAAACGCCGTCGACGTCGTGTTCCGGATATCCCCGGACAAAGGAGTCGAGTACGTCAACAAGTCCGTTGAGAAAGTCTTGGGCTACACCATTGATGAAATGTACTCCAACAAGGAGCTGGGCCTCCAGCTGATTTCGCCAGGGGACGTTTTCATGCAGAAGGAGATGCTGGACGAGCTGAGGGCCGGCGTCGACTTCACCGGCGGCATCCGCTCGAAGTGGTTGACCAAAGACGGAAGGACCGTTCATCTCGACGTCTCGATAGTCCCCGTCGTCGGCGCCAACTCCAAGCTGGTGGCCGTGGAAGGGATCGCCCGAGACGTCACTAAGACCGTCGAGCTGGAGGAGGAGCTCAAGAAGTACAGCCAGGAACTGGAAAAGTTGGTCGAGAAGCGCACCACCCAGCTGAAGGAATCTCAGGAGAGGCTAGTCAAGGCGGAGAGGCTGGCCGCTATAGGCGAGCTGGCAGCCCAGGTGGCCCACGACCTGAGGAACCCGTTGACCAGCATCAACACCTCCGTCTTCTTCCTCCGGGACGCCCTGGTAGAGGGAGAGAAGCCCGAGGTGATCAAGACTATGACGCTCATCGAGAAGTCGGTGAAGCACGCCAACGATATCGTCTCTGACCTCCTGGAGTACTCCCGGGCTGAAGTGGGAGAGCGGAAGGAGATCTCCCTGCTGGGCTTCGTCAAGACCGCCCTAGAGCGCTCGCCGATGGGACAGTACGTCAAGGTGGAGCTCAACGTAGGCCCCAACGTCACCGTGTACGCCGACGAGCAGAAGTTGCTCAGGGTGTTCTCGAACCTCTTCAGGAACGCCGCCGACGCCATGCCAGACGGAGGGACCGTCACCGTGAACGCCGTCAAGGCCGAAGACACCGTGACCATCCAGGTCAAGGACACAGGAGTCGGCATAAAGAAGGAGCACTTGGAAAAGCTGTTCACTCCCTTCTTCACGACGAAGTCGCAGGGGATGGGTCTTGGGCTGCCCATCTGCAAGAGGATCATCGAAGGCCATGGAGGCACCATCGCCATAGACTCGGTTCCGAAGAAGGGTACCACGGTCACCCTGACGTTGTCCAGCAAGGCTACGGCTACGAAGGACTTCCCCTTGGAATCCGCTTTGGGCCCTTCACATCTGCAACCCGG
This sequence comes from Conexivisphaerales archaeon, assembly GCA_049509455.1. Classification (GTDB taxonomy): domain Archaea; phylum Thermoproteota; class Nitrososphaeria; order Conexivisphaerales; family DTJL01; genus DATKKG01. The sequence continues at coordinate 10,590 of JBEKZX010000014.1, read as the reverse complement.
GAAGTGAAAGGGGCCGTCGGTGGGCTCGTAGGCTCGGCCATCCCCGACGCTCACGGTCGCACCGATGCAACAGTGGCTCGGTCGACTCGCACCATCTTGCGACCCGCTTCTCAAGTGACCTCCGGGCACAAAGGTTATAGTGGAGGTTTGTTTACGTCATGGTAATGAAAGAAAGAGCATCTAAGGCGAGAGTACTTGTCATCGACGACGACGAAGGAATAAGGATGTCTCTTGCCAACGTGCTTGACCTCAAGGGCTACCAGGTTGACGTGGCCAAGGACGGAAAGGAAGCCATCGCGAAGTACAAAAAGCACCACTACGACCTGGCGCTTATCGACATTGTTCTCCCCGACATGAAGGGCACCGAGCTGCTGTCGAAGATGTCGGGTGGAGTGGTGGACATGGTCAAGGTCATTGTGACGGGCTACCCCGACCTCGATAACGCCATAAAGTCGGTCAACGAAGGCGCCGACGGCTACGTGATCAAACCCTTTGACGTCAAGGAGCTCCTGGACAAGGTCAGCGTGCTTCTGAAGAAGCAGGCCGAGAACAGGAAATACTCCGAAGAGAAGGTCACCGAGTACATCAAGGAAAGGGCCAAGCAGCTCTCCGATAAGAAGAAGCCCAAGGCTAACTAGCGGTCAGCCGGTGGGGTTGACCAATGCCATCTGCAGAGAGCACCGGTGAAGGGCTGGAAGAGAAGAAGAGACGAATGCTCCTTACGATAGATTTGTCTCTAGAGGTGCTCGGCAGGGTGGCTTCTACTGCGTTACGGCTAAGCTTCAAGAAGGTCCAGAAGCTCGAGTGGGAGAGCATCGTTGATGACCCAGAGCCCTTGGAAAGGCACATCAAGGCCGTGTTCAGTAACGGTTCTGTCGTCTTGATTGACATCATCAACAAGAACGTCTGCAATGAGTTCGGGTTGCCGTACACGGAAGGCAGGGGCTTGGTCGATTGCCTCAAGGAAGCCCTCGCCGCAGGGAAATGATTCCCTGGAAGCAAGACAAGTGCAGTTCATCGGCCGCTTTGGTTAATTTACTCATTTCTCGGTCCGTCAGCCTCCATCCTGCGCCGCCGGCCTGCCAGGCGCCGAAGCCTATCACGGACGCCCTCGGGCCGTCATGCTCAGCCTGACGCGCTCCATGTCAACCTTGGGGACCATCGACGGCCGGATAGATAGAGGATGTCCAGATGTTCCTGCTCCGCTCTTAAATATGGCCGGAAGGAGCTCTTTCTCGTGAGGTTCGGAGTCTGCATTCCCAACTTCGGTGACCACCTCTCGCCTGAATCGATTCGCGAGGTCTGTCTGGCCGCGGAGGAGGTGGGATACGACAGCGTCTGGACCACCGACCACCTCGTCACGCCGTCGGGCACGTCGTCGCCTTACAAGAACAGCTACGAGAGCGTCACCGTCCTGGCCTACGCCGCCGCGGTCACGCGGCGCGTGGCGCTGGGGACTTCCATCATAGTGCTACCTATGAGAGACCCGGTCCTCCTGGCAAAGCAGCTGGCGACGGTGGACCAGCTCTCCGGAGGACGCCTGATCGCCGGGCTGGCCGTGGGTTGGTGGGAGGAGGAGTTTAAGGCACTGGGGGCCAGCTTCCACGACCGGGGAGTCCGTGCCGAAGAGGAAATCGAGCTCTTGCGCTCCCTCTGGACCCAGCCGGTCGTGGACTACGTGGGGAGGTACTACTCTGTGCGCGACGTTACCTGCGACCCCAAGCCCGAGCAATCGGGCGGGCCGCCCATCTGGATCGGCGGCAACAGCAGCTTTGCCGTGAGGCGAGCCGCAGCGCTGGGAAACGCCTGGCACGCTACGAGCATACCCTTTGACGAGTTCCAGGTCCGGGTGAAGGAGCTTCGGAAGCTGGCAGGGAAGCGCCAAGTCATCGTTTCCTCGCGGATGACCATCGACCTGGAGGCCAGGGAGTCGAAACTGACCGAGAACCCGGCGGGGGAAAGGCGTGTGGTCTGGGGCGGAGGTGTGGACGGAGTGACCAGAATGCTCCGGGAGTACGGCGCAGCCGGTCTCGAGTACCTAGTGGCCTATTTCGGGGACAGGGACGCCGAGAGCTACATATCCAGCATGCAGAGGTTCGCCCGCGCAGCCTTCCCCGGCCGCCGCTGATAGGGTCCGGACGTGAGGTCGATCACCGTCGAAGGTCAAGTTAAAATACTCAACCACCGTCAGATATTCAAATTGAAGACCGGAGGGGGCCTTCGGAGCGCGACGGACACCGAAGCCTCCAAGCCATCCACCGAAATGTTGGCGCTTGTCATCGATGGCTGTCTCTACGCGTTGCTGGGAGGGCCTGCCTCGAACGCCTTCAGGACCTATGTCAAGAAGCAGTACTCGGCCAACGTCGCCGACTTGGTGGACGATCCCGAGAAGCTTCAGAAGTGCCTCGGGGACGTCTTCGGAGACTCGGCGACGATCATCGAGGATTTCATCATGAAGAGCCTCTTGCGCGAATTTGAGCTTCCCGCCGCCCTCTGCGTCGACCTGGCATCCACTCTGAAGGCTGCGAAAGCCTAGGCCAACTCACGCGGGCAGTCTCATGGCTCAGGTTTAAATCGCTTGCCCTTCCATGTCTCCCGAAGGCGAAGCCCAGTCCCTTGCCAGGCTCACCGTCGCTGACTTGTCTGTTCAACCCACGGAGCATAGCCGTCGTCGGCGCCTCGTCTGAACCTACCAAATTAGGCTATGAGGTCTTCAACAACTTGTCGGTATCGAAGAAGATGGGTTCCTACAAGGGCGCCCTCTACGCCGTCAACCCTCATTATGCCGAAGTAGCCGGAGGGCCGTGCTTCCCCGATGTTAGCTCCATCGAGGGTGAGGTCGACCTCGCCGTGGTGGTCGTCCCCGCGCCGAACACCCCGGCGGTCATGCTGGACTTGGCGAAGAAGGCCGTGCCCGCTGCCATCGTCATCTCGGGCGGGTTCGGCGAAGTGGGCAACGTCGCGCTTGAGGAGGAGGTGGTCAGGATTGGCTCAGAGAATGGCATCAGAGTGCTCGGCCCCAACACGCTGGGGATACAGGACCCCTACATCGGGGTGGACACCTTCTTCCTTCCGGAATGGAAGATGACTTCCAACAGGCATGAAGCCGTCTCCATGCCAAAGGCCAGGCCGGGTTCCATAGTGCTGGTCAGCCAGAGTGGCGGCATTGGCGCGGCCCTCATCGACTACATCGTGGGCAGCGGAGGGGGCCTTCGCGCCTTCGTGGGGCTGGGGAACCAGGCCGACGTCACCCTGGACGAGGTCATATCCTACTATGCCGACGACGAGAAGACGAGGGTGATGCTTCTCTACGTCGAGGGCGTCAAAAAGGGGAGGAAGCTGATCGAGACCTGCTGCACGGCCTCCAAGAAGAAGCCGATTGTGGTGCTCAAGGCGGGCAAGTCGGAGTCGGGCATCAGGGCGGCCTTCACTCACACGGCCTCTATGGTGGGCCAGGTCGAGGTCTATAGCACTGCCTTCCATCAGGGAGGCTTGGTGGAGGTTTCCACTATCGAGGACCTCTTCGACGCGGGGAAGGCGCTGTCGATGCTTTCACCGCCTGACGGTGACAGGGTCGTCATCGTGACTAACGGCGGCGGCGCCGGTGTCATAGCCGCCGACTCTTGCGAAGAGCTGGGGCTGAAGGTCCCGGCACTGGGGAAGGAGACGGTGAGGAGCCTTGTCGCCATGGAGAACGCAGGGAACCTTCCCTCCATGGTATCTCCCAACAACCCGTTGGACCTTACGGGCTCGGCGAGCAGCCAGACCTTTAGGTTCGCCAGCGAAGCCCTGATGGTGGGTAGCGCCTTCGACGCCTGGCTCTACATCACGCTCCATCACGCGCCGGCCGTGTTCGACGACGTGGTCGACGTGATAGCCTCCGTCCGGAAGTCCTCCGGCCGGCCGGTAGTGACCTGTGACGTCGGCGAGGCGGAGTGGGCGAGGATTATGAGGTCGAAGTACGAGACCTACGGGATACCCTCCTATCCAACGCCCGACAGGGCAGCAAAGGCGATCCATTTCCTTTCACGCTACGGCTTCTTCAAGAACGACCCCGAACTCTGGCGCGACACGCAGTCCTCTAGCGATAGGGTGGACTGGTTGAAGTCATACATGGAAGGCGGCGGTGCAGCCATCCTTCTTGAGCCCAACGCCAGCCGCCTCCTGGCCGAGTACTCCATACCGCTGCTGCCCTCAGCCGTGGTGCAGGACGAAGACGCGGCGGTGAATGCCGCCGAGTTGATGGGCTATCCCGTGGCCTTGAAGATGGTGACGGCTAGGGTCAGCCACAAGACGGATGTGGGCGGCGTGGTCCTTAACGTGGGGGACAGCATCGGGGTCAGGAGCCAGTTTGCGAAGCTGTGGAACAGGACCTCCGACCTAGGCCTTACGGACCCCTTCAGGGGGGTGTTCGTGCAGAAGATGGCGAGGCAGGGCTTCGAGCTCCTAATAGGGGCCTATAGGGACCGGTTCTTCGGCCCAGTGATCACGCTAGGCGCAGGAGGGACCTACACGGAGCTGGTGAGGGATTACACGCTCAGGGTGGCGCCCATAGCGCCCATCAAAGCGGAAGAGATGATGGGCGAACTTCGCATCTCGCGCATCCTCAAGGGCTACCGTGGGACAGACCCCTACGACACGGGCTGCCTCAGAGACCTTATAGTGAAAATGTCTGGGATAATGCTGGAGAACCCCTCCATCAATCAGATGGAGATCAACCCCTTCTTCCTGTACTCATCGGGAGGGGCGGTCGTCGACGCTCGCGTCCTCCTGGGCTGAAGCTCGCCAAGTGATGACGAATGTCCGAGAATACATAAAAGAGCAGGCGAGGTCGCACCTCCCGCGATGACGGCATTGGACAGGGATCTTGCGGAAAAGGCCGTTGAAGCTGCCATGAAGGCCGACGCCGAATACGCCGAGGCGCGCCTTCAGAGGAACATCGAGCAGATGGCGGCGCTCAAGAACGGGGAGGTCGAGACGCCAGGATATGGCGACACGCTGGGCGTAGGTGTGCGAGTCATATACAAGGGGGCCCTCGCCTTCGGCTCCACCAACCTGCTCGACAAAAGCAATGTTGCGGAGCTGGCTACTCGCCTCGCCAAGCAGGCGAAGGCTTCCGCGCCTCACTTCAAAGAGAAGGTCAAGATGAGCCGGGAGGACGTGCACCTCGCCAAGTGGAGGGCGGAGGAGAGCGAGCCGCTCGAGGACGTCACCTTGGAGAGTATCCTCTCCTATCTCAGGGAGCTGGACGCCGCCGTCACCGCTGTGGGCACCGACTTGAAGATCGCCAACAGGGTGCTCTATCTGATGTCGGAGGTGGACGAGAAGTATTACGTCAATTCGGACGGCTCCAAGCTGGACAGTAGGGTCCCCCGTTTGATGCTCTTAGGCATCCTTTCGGGCGTAGCCGGAGGGAACGTAGTCCAGAGGACCGTCCAGTATGGGGAGTCGGGCGGCTGGGAGGCGCTCGGACGAATGAAGGTCCTGGAGAAGCTCAGCGAGGAGTCCTCGATGGTGCTCAAGATTCTGAAGGAGGCCGCCAAGTTCGTCCCCGGGGAGATGGACGTCCTCGTCGGTCACGAGGTGGCCGGGATAATGGCGCACGAATCGGTGGGCCACCCGGGGGAGGCCGACAGGATCCTCGGCAGGGAGGGCGCCCAGGCAGGGGAGTCCTACCTGTCGTCGGACGACGTGGGGCTGAGGGTGGGAAGCAACGAGGCCAACATAAGTGATGATCCCACCCTACCTCATGCTTTTGGCTACTACCTCTACGATGACGAAGGCGTTAAGTCGAGGAAGAGAAGACTCATCGCAGGCGGCTCCATAACCGAGCTGCTCCAGAACAGAGAGACCGCCCAAACCTTCGGGGTGGACAGCAACGCCTCGGCAAGGGCCGTCCGCTATGACAGGGAGCCCATCATCAGGATGGCCAACACGTACGTCGAGCCGGGCGACTACACCTTCGAGGAGCTGCTCAAGGAGATCAGCCACGGCGTTTACGTCAAGAACTTCATGGAGTGGAACATCGATGACAAGAGGCTGAACGGCCGGTACGTCGGCCACGAAGCCTACCTCATCGAGCATGGCGAGGTCAAGGGCCTCGTCCGCAACCCCGTCATAGAGATAAGCACGCCCAGGCTTTGGGGAGGGGTCTACGCCCGCGGCAAGGAGATGGAATTCGGGGCAGCCACTTGCGGGAAGGGAGATCCCCAGCAGGGGGCGCCGGTGTGGCATGGCGGCCCCAAGTTCGTCGTGAAGGACGTAAAGGTCGGAGCGAGGTGACCCCCCTTGAGCAAAGATGATTCGAGGGATTGGGCCGCCGCCAAGTGCAGGGAGCTGGGGGTCGACGACTACAGCGTCCTGCTCTATCACACTGACGAAGGCCAGGCACGCTTCGGGAACAACAGCCTAACCATCACCAACCGCCTTCTCACGAAAGAGCTCTTCGTCTACCTCACCAAGGGCAAGAGGAAGGTCTTCGGCGACCTTTCGACGATCGACAGGGCCAGCGTCGACAGGTTCGTCGAGCGGCTCTACAAGTCGATGATGACCGCGGGCGGGGAGTCGGACTTCCCGCGGCTTCCTCAGGGGCCGTTCAAGTACGCTTTCAACGGCGACTTCGATCCCCGCATCGCCGACTTCGACCTTGCCGGTAACGCCTCCATCGCGATTGAGGCTGCCCGGGCGGCTGGTGCCCGCAGGGTCGCCGGTTCGCTGTCGACGGAACGCTGCACAACCTCCATCTCGACCTCCACTGGGGTCATGGCTAGCGAGGAGCGCAGTCGCTTCCTGCTCAATGTGAGGTCCTTCACCGACAGGGATGCCAGCGGCCAGGGCCTGGCCGTGGCGACCAACCTAAATGCCTTTGACGTTGAGGCTGCCGGAAGGCTGTCTGGCGAGAACGCCAAGCTCAGCCAGCACCCCAAGGAGGTGGAGGCCGGTGAATACTCCGTGATCATGGGCCCCACCGTGGCGGCCGAGCTGATGCAGCATGTGGCCAGCTCCGTTTCGGCCTTCAGCGTCGAAGCGGGCCTCTCCTTCCTGGCAGACGCTCTGGGAAAGCAGGTGGCCACCGAGGCACTGACCTTCGTCGACCATGGCCAGATCGAGAACGGCCTCCATAGCAGGTCCTTCGACGACGAGGGTGTTTCCACTCGCAGCAATTCGCTGATCGACAGGGGAATCCTGAAGACCTACGTCCACAACCGCACCACCGCCGCCAAGCTCAAAGCGGAGCTGACGGGGAACGCGGGCCTGATCGAACCTCACGTCTGGAACATAGAGATCAAGCCTGGGGACCAGACCCTGGACGAAATGATTCGGGGGACCAAGAAGGGGATCTACGTCACGAGCAACTGGTATACACGCTTCCAGAGCTACACCAAGGGCGAGTACTCGACCCTCCCGAGGGACGCCGCGTGGCTCATCGAGAACGGCGAGCTCCTCCATCCGGTGGCAGGGATGCGCCTGAGCGGGGAGATTCCGCGCCAGATGAAGGAGATGGACGCAATCGGCAAGGAGAGGAGATGGGTCCAGTGGTGGGAGGTGGATGCTCCGACGCTCATCCCGGCTCTTCGCGTCCCCAACGTCAAGGTCACTAAGGCGTCTGGCTAGGTTTGAATCCTTGGATGGCGTAGCGAGTAATCAGAAAAACATATAAAGTGCTCTGGTGACGTGTTGTTTCGCAGATTATTCCGATTGGAAAAAAGGAGTGTTGATTGAGACAATGTCTACAACCGCATACCCGGCCGTTACTTCCACTGGGCAGCCCGTTCTCATCCTCAAGGAAGGCTCTTCCGAGGCCAAGGGGAGAGACGCACAGCGCAATAACTTAGCCGCTGCGATGCTCATCGCCGAAATTGTGAAGTCCAGTCTTGGGCCACGTGGTATGGACAAGATGCTAGTGGACACCCTGGGCGATGTCACCATCACCAACGACGGCGCCACCATATTGAAGGAGATCGACGTCCAGCATCCGGCAGCCAAGATGATGGTTGAAATCAGCAAGGCCACCGACGGCGAGGTCGGCGACGGCACCACCTCCACCGTGGTCTTCGCTGGTGCCCTGCTTGATAAGGCACAACTCCTCTTGGACAAGGAGGTCCATCCCACCATCGTAGTGGACGGATACAGGAAGGCCGCGTCTCAGGCCATGAAGATACTCGACGAGATAGCCATCAAGGTGAAGGTTGGCGACCCCGAGTGGCTCCTGAAGATAGCTAAGACGACGATGGCCACGAAGATGGTTTCCAAGGACTCCGAGTTCCTGGGGAAGTTGGTGGTGGAAGCGCTCCTCCTCGTCGCCGACAAGCATGAGGACGGATCATACTCTGTCGACATAGACAACATCAAGGTCGAGAAGAAGCCAGGGGGCTCCATCCTCGATACCACCCTCATCCGAGGCATCGTCGTGGACAAGGAGGTCGTCCACGCGGGCATGCCCAAGCGGATTGAGAAGGCCAAGATTGCTCTCATAAACTCTCCACTCGAGATAGAGAAGACTGAATTCGACGCCAAGATCAACATCACCGCCCCCACACAGATGAAGTCCTTCCTCGACGAGGAGTCGGGGATGCTCAAGGCCATGGTCGACAAGATTAGGGAGGCGGGCGCCACCGTGGTGGTGTGCCAGAAGGGCATCGACGACATCTCTCAGAGCTACCTTGCCAAGGCGGGGATACTCGCCGTGAGGCGGGTCAAGATGAGTGACATGGAGAAGCTGGCGAGGGCGACCGGCGGCAGGGTCGTCACCACTATAGAAGATCTGACGGCCTCGGATCTGGGGAAGGCCGATCTGGTGGAGGAAAGGAAGGTCGAAGAGGACAAGTGGGTCTTCATCGAAGGCTGCAAGAACCCCAAGGCGGTTACCATTCTCGTTAGAGGCGGAGGTCAGCGCATCGTCGACGAGGCCGAGAGGTCCCTCCACGATGCCATCATGACCACTAAGGACGTCCTCGAGAAGCCCTTTGTCGTGGTGGGCGGAGGCGCTCCTGAGGCTGAGATATCGTTCAGGCTCCGCGAATGGGCGAGCACGCTCCCAGGAAGAGAACAGCTGGCCGTTCAGAAGTTCGCCGACGCCCTGGAGGTCATACCCCTGACCCTGGCGGAGAACGCCGGGATGGACATCCTCGACACGCAGGTGAAGCTGGCCGCGGCCCACGGCGAGGGGAAGATCTACAGCGGAGTCGACGCCGCCAAGAGCAAGGTGGGCGACATGTACGAAAGAGAGGTGTTCGAGCCGCTGGCCGTCAAGGTCCAGGTCATAAAGTCGGCCGTCGAAGCCGCGAGCATGCTGCTCAGGATAGACGACGTGATAGCATCTTCCAAGCCTAGGGGCGGCCCGAAGGGGCCGGCAGGCGCAGGTGGCATGGGCGGTGGCATGGGCGGCATGGAAGGAATGGGCGGTGGCATGGGCGGCATGGGCGGCATGGAAGACTAGCCGCGCACCCTTTCTTCGATCCTTTTTGTCTCCCTGTTCTGCGCATCCTAGTCTGGGCTACGCCCTTAAGCGCAGGGCGAGGATGATTCGCTCCACAAACTGCAGAGGGATATGACCCGTCGACAGCTTAAGTGCATCCCCTGCTACATGGTTGGCGAGGCGGGGTCAATGCATCCAGGCTCTCAGGCAGGTCGACTTCATTGAGGCCTCTGGCTCTCATAGTGATCGCCCTGATAGTCCTGGGGGTGGCAGCCGGCTTCCTCGCTTGGCGGGAACTCGTGGTGCCTGGTCAAGGAAGCAACAGCGCTCGCGGGCTCGTCCTCGGCACTGGCTCGTCAAGCGGGAGCGGGCCATGGACCGTAATCGTACAGGGTTCCAATGAAGGTGGTTCCCCTCTCACGATATCCGCAGTCAGGGTTGACGGGAAGGACTATTCAGCCGAGGTGAGTTCGCCGGGCCTCCCTGTTGTCGTGCAGCCCAGTTCATTCTTCTCGTTATCCGTCGCGGTCGCCAGCGGAGGCGGGGTGACGTACTCCGCCGGCCAATCCCTGGAGGTAGAGGTCGAGACGTCCGACGGCGTCACCGTTTCGACTCAAATCTCGCTCCCTGCTTCTGGAGGGTCCCCTGGAGGAGGGGGCGACGGTGGGGGTATCGAAGAGCTAGTGCTGTCTGCCTCCGTGATAGGGGGGACCCTCAACGTCACCGTGCTCAACCAGAGCCCAGGGACCGTCACGGTGCTGCAGGTCTACTTCAACGGCGTCCCCGCCTCCGTCACCTTCGGATCGGGCTTCAGCCAGGCGGGCCAGCTGGCGTCGGCCGCCTCCGGGACGCTCACCGTTTCGACCTCCGGCACGATTTCTGGGACGCTCTACAACATTGTCCTTGTCACCGAGGCCGGGAACAGCTTCCAGACCACCGTCATGTGGCCATGAACGGCGTTTCCGCGATAGTCTTTTAGGGTGATTGGTTCTAGACCTCGCTGTCCGAAAAAGGGCGTTGATGTTCATGACAATCTTACCGGGAGCAGGTATCTGATGTGGAACGCCGTCAAGGGCCACTTTGTCAAGAGGAAGGCGGGCCTCCAGGTCGCCCGCCTGCTGATCGAGAGCGGGATCAGAGTCGACGAAGACGGGCGCTTCTATGTTGCCGAC
>JBEKZX010000139.1:0-6834 GCA_049509455.1 Conexivisphaerales archaeon | reverse complement strand
GGACGCAAGCCGGACTTCGCCGGGCTCAGGCCTCTGGTGCTCCTGAACGTCGCCTGGGAGTTCTTGCTGGTCCTTGGGGCTTCACTCTACTCTCCACCCATGGGGTCCGTCAGCAGCGCCGTAGGCCTATCCCCGTCCTTGATGGCCAACTTCCCGCTGCTGGACAGCCTCTTCTTCCACGCCCTCGCCTTGCCGCTCGCGTCCGTCCTCATGATAGTCACGCTGGGCGCCTTTGGGGTGCTCGGCAGGACCAGGAGGGTCGTCCTCTACGCCGCGACGCTGGGCTGCCTGCTGGCGTCGGGGATGATGGGATTCATCCTGGTGACGGGAGGGAGCCCCGCGTCATATGACGTCATGTACGCTGGGATGGTCTTGGCGGGGGTAGCCGCCGTCTCCCTTCTTGTGGGGCTCTGGCCCAAGAGGGACCCAGAGGCCCGGATGAAGCTGGCCGGAAGAAGCCTGGCCGGCTGGGCCATGTGGGTGACGGTGCTCGCCGCCATAGTGGCGGTCTCCGTAGGGTCGTACGCGGCGACCGCCAACGGACAGTTCAACCCCTCGACGGTGGCGGCCGAGATGCAGGGGCTGGAGGCAGCGCACGAGACCCTCATGATCACCATCATCGGGGCGGCCGTCGTCCTGCTCGCCGTCAAGTGGTTCGACGCGGAGAGCTACCGAGGGACTCCAGGTCTCTTCGTGAAGATAGGCCTCTACGGCACTCTGGTGGGGGTCCCCATCGTAGTCGCCACCTCGCTCTGGGCGGCGCCCGAGGCGACAGGGCCCACAGGCGACCTTAACATGTACGTGGCGATACTTCTGCAGGCTTCCCTCTTCCTGATGTTCGCCATGATGTACGAGGAGGCCAAGCGCCTGCATGTAAGGGGGCCTCTGGGCGTCCTCCGCGAGTCACTCACCTTCGGCATGCTCTTCGTTCTCTTCTGGGTGAACATCGCCGTCACTCTCCCTGGCGTCTACGTGGCGGTTAACCTCGCTAGATTCAACGGCCGGTACCTGGGCTTCTACTACCAGGAGGTCTTCACCATCGGCCACGAGCACGCCCTCATTACGCTGACGGCCGTCTCGCTGATGATGCTGGTGGCGCTCATGTTCGGGGTGAAAGGGATACTCGGGGCTGTCGCCGGCCTGACCATGACCGTCGGCTACGTCGTGGCCACTACGGCGAACCTGTTCTACATCTTCTACTTGATCCCGAACGGCCCGACCTTCATATCGTACATCAGTGACGGCATCGCGCTCATGTTCGTCGGCGTCCTCCTGGCACTGGTGGGCATCGCCATTTCGAGGGGCGGCCGGCAGGCGGCACCCGACGCCGGCGAACCGAGTGTGCCCCTTCCGTCAGGGAAGCCATTAGAAAGTGTCGGCTGATTCCCTGAAGCTAAGCGCTCTGTCTACTTCCCACACCGCTCGCCCACATTCTGTGACCTTCTGCCAGTTCTCCCAACCTGACGTGTATCTGCTCTGCAGGCCTTCAGCGCCGCGTTACGGGTACCCGATGCTCGTCTCATACCGCTTCCCGGACCCCGTGATGAGGGCGGCAGGATACGATATCCCGCTGATTCCTGTATATGACGGCTGGAAGGTCACCTCGCCGACGTCGCCGGGCTGGAACGTCAGCAGGCCGTCCTTGACCGTCCCCTTGTCCGAGGAAACGTTCACTATCTCCGTAGGCTGCTCGTTGAAGAGCACCGTGGCCACCGTGAAGGGGGCTGTCCCCGTGTTCCTGATGCGGAAGGCGAATCCCCGTTCGCTTATGATGATGTGCTCGAAGGAGAGCCTCTCCACGAGCTCAGGCTTCTCCTCCGCTGCTGCGACCTCGGCGCCGCAGTTCGGACACAGCTTGTCGTCTTTGGAGAGGGCCGAACCGCATTCTGGGCAGAGTTGCATAGGGCAAAAGTTGCCAAGGCGCGAATTTAAATTTTGCCGGGGAGCCGAGGCTCCCTCCGCTCCCTAGCTCATCCGGGCGCCTCGCTAGTGGTCAGTGAGCATCTGGGGTGACGGACCCATCGGCGGCGGGAAGTGCCCTCACATAACTGAAAGGGGCAGCTCGAATCAAGTATTCCCTCCATGAGTGACAAGCGTTGGAACCGCCGACTTCAGCTTCTCTATTCGTGCATGTTTCTGACACGAAGGTATCTCCATGGGAGGTGCTCTCCCTCTCCCAGTTATGCTTATTAGTTCCTTCCGACGAGACGTTTTAGAGAGGAAGATGGAGAAAGGGAAGATGAGGCGCCTGCTGAGACGCTACTCCAAGCCGGCGTGCTTCTTCCTGGTGGTCTTTCTTCTGCTTGCGTTCTCCGAGTTCACCGTTTCGTACAGGGAGATTCCAGCTGGCGCGGTCGCGTTGCCCGAACAAGCAAAGGACAAGATAACGATAGTTACCATAGGTGGGATGCTTCAGGTGTCATACAATCAGCAGGAGGGAGAGGCCTCTGACAATGTCAATGAGGCGGTGACCGTCGCAACATTTAACATGAGCAATGACGAAGTGTATATGCAACCCCTCGAGACCCAGGCTTTGGGATGCGGGAACAACTACCTCAGCCCACTCACCGTGAGCGTCAAAACGAGCAATCAGTTGGCGTACGAAGAGAAGGGGGCAGTAAACGTGTCGGTCCTGGATTCCGCCGGCGAGTTTCTCTATGCCAGCCAGATTCTGGTTCTCGATTTCAAGCCTGGCGCCTTTACATCAGGGGCCGCCAACTTCAGCATCGAGACATCGGAATCCAACCCCACATTCCTAGTGAGGGTGGCTTTCCCTACGCAGGAAGATTTGAACGCGGCCAATGTCACCGTGGCGCATATGCCTCTCTTCGAGTACGTCCTGATGAAGCTTGGGATAGCTGTTCCTTGAGCTCCTCTCGAGTCTGATTCTCTTCCGGCTGATCTCGGAGTGTTTCGTCCCGCCTGGAAAGCGGTTAGACTTCGCCGTAGTCCGAATTGATGCAAAAATAAGAAAAAGTGTGGGTTCTAAGCTTGTAGAGCTCTAGCGATAGCTACGGCCGCAAGTTGCTTCTTGTACGAGTTCCCGGTCATGGGTGAAGCCTTGGCTACAGCAGCCTGACCCGCCGCCAAGGCGGTCGCAGCGGTGATGGTCTGCCCGGTGATGGCGGTCTCCGCCGCAGTCGCGTGGACCGGCACCTGCGAGACGCCGCCCAAGTATATCCTGCAGCTGGTTACGGCGCCAGTCGCCGGAGTGTACCAGGCGGCTGCGCTTGCTAGGGCGAAATTCAACGCGGGACGCTGGGCGATCTTTATGAACGCTGACTTGGAGCCGGCGGCTGGCGTCGGAACGTCGATCTCCTTGATCAGCTCGCCCTGCGCGAGGTTGTTACCCGGAGCTGCCGGCGAGAAGAACTTATCCATGGTGTAGGTGGCTGAGGTCGTAACTACGGTAGCGTTCAACGCCGACAGTGCGATGGCCGTGTCGGATGGGTGGATCGAATAGCAGCCCAGCGGGCCTCCGAAGATGGAGTGGTAGAACCTGTTGTCCCCCGCCTGAGCGTAGCAGATGGCACCGCCCTTGCGGATGCAATTGAAGACGTTGTCGGTCCCGCGGTAGTACCAGCACCAGACGTCCTGGGCTATGTTCCCCGCTATCGTCCCCATGTTCCGCAGGACAGGCGTTGCTACCGCAAGCGCTGACTGTGCGAGGGCCGCGTAGCTGCCCTGCACAGTGGTGCTGTTGGCTATTTCCACCAGCGTCGTGTTGGGACCTATCTTCAGGACTCCTCCGGACACCGTGATGTAGTCCAGGTTTGGGATGGACTTCAGGTCCACTATGACCGTGGATTGGGTGGGCAGGTTGTCCTGCTTCAGCGTGTAAAGCAGCTTGGTGCCTCCTGCGATGGGCGCAGAGTTTGCGTTGCTCTTTAGAAGCGATGACGCTTCGTCCAAGGTCGTCGGGCTGTAATGAACGAATTGTTGCATTATCTATTCACCTCATGCCTTCCCCAACGCCTTAAGTATCAAGTCAGGCGTTATTGGCATCTGGTTGAACCAGCATCCGGTGGCGTTGGATACTGCGTTGCACGTGGCCGCCATCCAGGTGCTGATGAAGGTTTCTCCCATGCCCTTGGCTCCGAAGTTGTACCCATCTGGTGGCTGCTCGGGGCCAGCACTGTAGAAGGCGACCTGGAGGACGGGGGGAATTTGGTTGGCAAGCGGCATCTTGTGGTCAAGGTTGCTGATGACGTAGGGAAGTCCCGTGTTGACGTCGGGCCACTGCTCTTCCTGTATCGCGTACCCAAATCCCTGTGGGAAGGAGCCCTGCCCCTGTCCCTCCGCTCCGGCTGCGTAGATCACTTGGCTTTGGCCCTGCACGCAGTACGCGGCCGTCGGCGTCACGATGCCCGTGTCGCAGTCGACGTCCACCTCTACTACGTCCGTAGAGAAGTTTTTGCCCGAGGTCTTGGTTGGGGCCGTCATGCGGCCCAAGCCGATGATAAGTGGCGACCCCGTCAAAGAGGCGAAGGTTACATACTTGGTCGGATCGGACGTTAGGTAGATCTTCATGGAGCCGTCGTAGGCGTAGGTGAGCTTTGTCGTGTCGCCGCCGCTCAGGCTCGCGGCCGCCTTTGTCAGCATCTGGTTCCTGGCATCGATGCAGGCAAGCCCGATGGAGCTTCCTGAGTTCTTGGTGGAGCCGCTGCCGACGGTGGACCCGCAGTCGATGCCGGCGTCACTGTCGTAGTTGTCTAACGTGACCATGTTGAAAGGCAGGCCCATCATCTCGGCCGCGATGAGGATCTTCTCCTCCCTGTTGCCCTGGCCGAGGCTATTCGGCAAGGAGTGTATGTTGAGGCTGCCGTCGGGCTGCATGCTTACTACCGCGCTGCCAGTCCCGGCGCCTGCCCCGCTGCCGGGCGCAGATACACAAATCCCGATGCCGTGTCTCACGCCGGTCAGACTGGGCCCTGGCGTAGGAGGTGCCTTCCACTTGCTCTGGAATCCAGAATTGGCCAGGCAGGTGGTGAGGACCCCAGGCAGCTCGACTCCTGGTATCCTGTTCCCCGTGAGAAGGTCCGTGTCACCCTGCTTGTACATGGTCTGAGCGTTCGCGAAGTCCACCGGGTTCATGCCCAGCGCAGCGGCGATCATGTCAAAGTGAGGGTATGCGGCGAAGAACGCCGCCTTTCCCCCTGGGCTCCTGTAGGGCCCCGCCTTCCCCACGTTGGTCTTGACGTCATTGGTCGTAATCGTGAAGTTGGGGATCTTGTAAGCGCCGTAGAACGCACCGGCGCTGGGGCCAGCAGCAGAGTCGCCGAAGGCGCCGGCGGAGTTGTAATTGTTGCACTGAACAGCAGTAATGGCCCCGGTCGTCGGGTTGACGCCGGTGGTCACATAGTAGACCTGCTTGGTGCTGTGGAAGCCTAGGACCAGGCAATCCTCCTTAGTGTACTTGTGGTGAATGGGCCTTCCGACCATCTTGGATAGCAGGGCGGCGAGTATGTGAGGACGCGCGGCCATGAGCGGTCCACCCTTTTCTCCGAAAGCGCCGTCGGTCGAATAGTTGTATACCTTGATCCTGCTGTCCGGGAGGCCGAGCGCTGTGCTCAGCGCCTGCGCCATCTCCTTGGGGCCCTGGGTCGACGTCCACATTTCGACCCTGCCCGTCGAATCGTATGTGACGGTGAAGGCTATCGTCATCACGTTGTTGTGCTGAAGGTTCTGGGTCTCGTATCGATAGTTCGAAAACACCTTGACGCCGGACGCAGCCAATGCTGCGGTTACGTTTCCATAAGTGGTGGTGGTCGGTGTGCCGGCGTTGGCCACCCCGGCATAGACCTGCGGGGCGCCGGACGCAGCGGCGGCTTCTGGTTCGAGCACGAACGGTGCGGCATTGTATACGACCTTTATTGCCTGGCAGGCCTGTTGGGCGATGTATGGGTCCTCGGCCGCCACCGCCGCGATCTCCTCCCCTCCACACCTTAGCTGGTCGAACGGAAGCAGGTGGTAGCCCGTGTCCGGTATCGCGATGGCCGCCCAGGTCGGATTGTTCTTGACCATGTCAGGGGTGATTACGCCCAGCACTCCAGGGATCGCCAGAGCGGCGCTGGTGTCCATGCTGGTGATCGTCCCGGCGGGGACTGTGCTGTGCTTGATCGCCATGAAAGCTTGGTTGGGAACGTTGAAGTCGTCGCCGAATGGCATCTGACCCGCGGCCTTCTTCTGGGAGTCTAGGCGCCTGCCCTTCCATGTTCCGACGAGTCTGAGAGGTCCAGGATAGTACGGGAATAGAGGTGTTGACATTCTATTTCATCACCATCAAGCCTGTTTCACCGACATCAGTCCGGCGAATATATGTGGCCAGTTTCCGCACTTGCAGAGGTTACCGGCCAATGCGTTCGCCAAGGCGGGTTGGGTCGGACCGGGGTTCGCTTTCAGGAAAGCCGTCGAGACAATCACGATCCCCGGGATGCACGCCCCACAATCGATGCCGTCGGAGTCGCAGAGGGCAGCTTGGACGGGGCTCAAGTTCTCGGGCCCGCCTATGCCTTCGATGGTCGTTATGCTCTTCCCTTGCGATTCAACCGCGAGCATCGTACAGCTCAGCATCGGGACGCCACCCACTAGGACGGCGCACGCGCCGCATTCTCCCCTGTCGCAACCCACCTTGGTTCCGATGAGATTCAGCTTGTACCGCAGGGCGTTGGCGAGCGTCCACCGGTTGTCCAGGTTCAACGTGTAGTCGAGGCCGTTCACGTTCAGGGTGACGATCGAAGAGGACGCCGGCAGGCCCGGCGGGGTGCCGGTCACCGTGGTAGTGGGGCCTGTCACCGTAGTGGTGGGGCCTGCAACCGTGCTCGTGACCGTGCT
>JBEKZX010000138.1:0-8886 GCA_049509455.1 Conexivisphaerales archaeon | reverse complement strand
ATCATTGCTCACGAAGAGCACCTCGTCGACCACCACAAGCACGGTCACGAGCACGGTTGCAGGCCCCACCACTACGGTGACAGGCCCCACCACTACGAAGACGAGCACGGCCACGGTGACAGCCCCCGGCTCAACGTCAACGGTAACGAGCACGGTGACAGGCCCCACCACCACGGTGACCACCGCCGTCACACCCCCGTTGGCTTCCTCTTCGCTCATCACCCTGAGCGTGAACGGTGTGAGTCGGGGTACCAACGTGGACAACCGCTGGTCCCTGGCCGACACGCTTCGGTACAAGTTCGACCTGATCGGCACCAAGGTCGGCTGCGACAGGGGAGAGTGCGGCGCGTGCGCCGTCCTCGTGGACGGCGTCCCCATGCTCTCCTGCATGATGATGGCCGTCGACGCGCAGGGGCACGCCCTGACCACCATCGAAGGCATCGGCATGCCGGGCAGCCTCAGCAACATCCAGGCTTCAATCATTGACAACGACGGCGTCCAGTGTGGCTTCTGCATGCCGGGGATCGTGGTCGTGTCGACGGCTTATCTCAAGCAGAACCCCAAGCCTACCGACGCCCAGTGGAGGCAGGCGCTGGCCGGCAACATCTGCAGGTGCGGGAACCACCTGCACATCCTAGCAGGCTTGGAGGCGGTGACGGCCTAGAATGTCATACCCAGCTAACGTAACCTTCCCCGCGCCGCCATACAGGGTCCTCGGAACGTGGTCGGGTAGGCGGAATGATGCCCCGGCTAAGATATGTGGCCAATGGAAGCTCGGGGAGGACTTCAACATGAGCGACCAGCTCTACATGGCTCTGAAGCTCAGCCCCTACAGCGCCGCGACCATCACCGCCGTCGACGCCACCGCCGCCAGGGCGATACCTGGCGTCGTGATGGTGCTCACTTCAGCTGACGTGATGAACGACCCGGTGCTGAGCAAGATGGCGGTGGGCACCACTAAGCTCCTTCCCTACGACCAGATTAGGCACGCGGGACAGGAGGTCGCCGCGGCAGTGGCCGAAGACCCGTACGTGGCCCAAGAGGCCGTCGAGGCGATTAATATAACGTACAGCCAGCTCCCCTTCGTCAACAAGGTGCAGGACGCTATGGCGAGCGGCGCATCACAGGTGTGGTCAGGGACTCCCAACCTGCAGACTCCGACGATCTACAAGTTCGGAGACGCGGCCACCGCCATGGCGGCTTCGGGGGTCACGATATTCTCTCAGACCTACGAGAGCAACGACACCCACAACAACCCCATATCCAACATGGCGGGCACGGTTCAGGCCAACGGCGGAAGGCCCGAGCTGTACTACGACAACCAGGGCGCCAAAGGAGCTGCGAGCTCCATAGCAGGCTTGGTCGGCCTCCCCTACAGCAGGGGATGGGCTAAGGCAAGCACCACTGCCGGCAGCTTCGGAAGCAAGAGTGGCGGCAACTATCTCCAGCTCGCGACGGTCTTTTCTCAGAGGACCGGCAGGCCCGTGAAATGGGTGTGCACACGTGAGCACGACCTCACTAACGGTTCCCGCCATCCGAGGGACGTCTTCAACTTGAGCGCGGCCGTGCCGAACGGCTCTACAACGGGGGCCATCAATGCTCTACAGGTTAACATCTACAACAACACCGGCGATCAAAAGGCCGCCATGGTCGCGACGGCCTCCGGTGCCGCAGGCTACTTCTACAACACCTACAAGCTCCCCAACTGGACTGTGAACGCCTACGAGGTGTGGACCAACTATGTAGATCCCCTCGCCTACAGGCTACCGCCCGGCCCGCATGCCGCCTTCGCGATGAACGTGTTCCTCGACTACATCGCAGGGAAGCTCCGTATCAACCCCGTGACCCTGATGCAGAATAACAGCATGTACGTGACCGGAGACACGAACCAGCTTAACGGCTTCCCGTTCTACTCCATCGGCCAGCCGGCCTGCCTTAACCAGGCGCTGACTATGTCCAACTTCATGAGCAAGTGGAAGCTGGCGCCCACGTCGACGTCAGGCCTCACGGGAGTCGTTCACGGGATAGGCATCGCAAACACCGCCGCAGGTAACGGTTCCACCGCGGGCTCAGCCAGCACGGTCGTCGTCCTGCTCGGCGACGGCAGCCTGGAAGTCAGCTCGGGAGGCACCGACATCGGGAATGGCAGGACGGAGCAAGAGAGGCTCTACGCGGCCGAGATGATGGGTCTGCCAATGGACTATGTCACGATCGCCAACAATGATTCTGAATTCATCGGCGACACGGGAGGCACGAACGGAAGCAGTCAGACCAAGGCCTCAGGGAACTGCATAGTGCTAGCCTGCGCCGACGCCAAGAACCAGATGATGGCAAAGGCGGCCACGAGCCTGAAGACGACGGTAGACCAGCTCACGTACGCCATGGACGGCACCATGAAGATCTACGTCACAGCCACCCCGACGCAGTCAGTGACCTTCGCCCAGCTCTCCGGACAGCCCACCGTGATAGGCGTGGGCCACATGGTGGCTCCGACGGGTCACGCGGCGAACGTCTTCGACACCGCAGTGGCCGAAGTGGACGTCGACACGGACACGGGCCTAGTGAGCGTGACCAGCGTGACCGTAGTGCAGGACGTGGGCCAAGTCATCCACAAGGCGTCGATAGACGGGCAGATGTGGGGCGCGATGATCCAAGCCCTAGGGCAGACCGTTCAGGAGGAGATGTGGGTCGACATTCCGACGGGCCAAATCCTGGGTGCCAGCCATCTGGACGTCAAGAATCCACTCTTCACTCAGGTCCCCAGCTTGCAGGTGGCCTACGTCCAAGACCAGGAGGCACCGCCGCTTTCCTACAACTTCGGAGCGAAGGGAATGGGGGAGCCGCCGTTCGCTCCAGTCATCCCCGCCATCGCCAACGCGGTGGCCAACGCCACCGGCTGGTGGACTACCACGCTGCCTATCACGCCGGACAAGGTGCTGAAGGCGCTGGGGAAGGCATAAGGTGACTAGAGAATGAAACCACTTCTCATCTACAACCCGACGAGCCTGGCTGACGCCTCTGCCTACCTCACGAAGAACGCCGGCTCAGCGGCATTCGCAGGCGGCACGGAGGTATACCATTCGCTGAAGCAGAACTGCCTCCCCAACTTGCCTACGACGCTGGTCAACCTGAAGGCGATAACCGGCCTGGACTACATCACAGAGTCAGGCGGAATGCTGAAGATCGGACCACTGACGAAGCTGTCGGAGATCGCGAACAGCTCCACCGTGCAGACCAACTACCGCGCGCTGGCGCAGGCGGCAGGTGCGGTGGCATCACCTCTGATTCGTAACATGGGAACGATAGCGGGGAACATAGGCCAGGACGTCGCGTGCTGGTACTACAAGCAGACCGACAACATCTACAACTGCATCAGGAAGGGAGGGGCCGTGTGCTTCGCCCAGGCCGGCGACAACAGGTACTACCACTCAATCTTCGGTACCAAAGCGGGCTGCTACTCCGTCTCGCCGACGGACACGGGCATCGCGCTGTCCGCGCTCAACGCGTCGGTTGTGACGACCAAGCAGACGCTGACCATGGACCAATTCTTCTACGCGATGGCTCCGGGCAACAACCTCGCCACCGGCGAGCTCATAACGGAGATTGACGTCCCCACGCCGGCAACGGGTTCCAAATCGGCCTTCGTGAAGTTCGCCCTTCGGCCTTCTATAGACTTCGCGCTCGTCAGCGCAGCAGTATGGTACACCCCGGCCAGCGGAGCGGTGACGGACAGCAGGATCTACCTGGGCGGCGTCTACCAGACGCCCTATCGCGCGACGGCAGGGGAGACCGCACTCAAGGGACAGACTATCAGCTCCACAGTCGGCATGACCGTGGGACAGGCAGCGGTGGCTAACGCCTCGGCCATGACCGGGAACTCGTACAAGAAACAAGCCGCGGCAGCGATGATTCAGAGAGCGCTGTTAGCTTAAACAGCGGAGGGGGTGCATAGCACCCCCTCCAAGTTTCTTTTTAATTTCTCCTCAACTAGCGGAAGCCGCTACCTGCAGGTCCTCCGAAGAGATTGTCTCAGGTGAGCAGGGAAGAGGACAGGATGCCCGCCTTCATGAGGATGTACTCGAAAAGCGGGACATGGATTATCGTGGCGGGAGCCGACTGCAGCTCCCCAGAAGTAGGGAAACTCACCATCACCAGGTAGACGGGGTCGGCCTGGTCGCTCGTGAGCACGAACGACGTCTCCACCGTGGCTGGCTGCCCAGGCTTGAAATCTATGGCGAGGAGCCTGCTCGTTAGAAGCATCTCAGTGCTGTTGTCGGTGACAGTCACGTTCATCGCCCCCTCCTGCGCATGATTCATCTCGTTCGCCGTGGCGACGTCTATCGTAATCACGATGGAGTACGTCGTCGAACAACCCGAGCTCGTCCCCTGCGGCTGTAGCAATATCTGATTGCTGGTCTGGTTCCAGGTGTCGAAGGTCACAGGTGAAGGCAAGACCTCGTCTTCTACGTCCCCGCCGGTCGTCAGGGTGTTGCCGTTGAGCGAGGTTATGATCACCTTGTTCCTATCGCTCTCGGAGAGAGCGGTCGCGCCGGCTTGGACCACCGCGTAGGGGACGGCGACCCTGGAGAGCACTAGCAGCAGTGAAATGACCAAGAGGAAGCACGCCGGCTTGGCGGACCGTCTCAACAGCTGCCTCCTCTTCCCTTTCTCCATCTCTCTCTAGTGTGTCTCGTCGGCGGGAACTATTAAGGATAACGGCCGGAGGGGGAAGTCCCCCCGCCTTCGAGACGCCGCGTCGTGCAGGCGACCCGCAGGCACAGGGAAGATGAAGCTGAGCTGTTCTAACGCTTATCACTGATGGAGGAAATACTTGATTCCAGCCCTGCGCGTCTTGGTTATATGAGGGTGCTGCACGTCGCATTCATGATACTCGTCGCGGCGGTCGTCTTGTCCCACACCTTCGCGTAATCCCTCCTCAGCAGGCTCTCCGCCTTCCCCAATCCCGCGGCCAACATCACGGTCACCACCCCTCAGGCAAGCCCGTGCCGGCAGCCGACGACCGGCTCCTGGAACGACAGCTACCCCGCCTGAAGCCCTGGTCGGACCAAGATCGCTGATTCCGCTTCGAGCACAATCTTCACCGCGCTCTTCCTCTGGGACGTGGCCATCTGGACCACGACCTCTATCGGGTCGATTCAGGTGGACCTGAGTGGACTGCAGCCTACTTGGAGCGCGGACGGGACCGATATCGCATTCAGCTGCAACCTTTGCGGGACCTATCACATCCGGGTGATGCCCGCCGCCGCTGGACCCGTCGCCCAAGAATCCGCCGGCTACTAGGGAGGCGCCCGGGGGCGGGATTTGGGGGGCCTACCCCCCCTGCAAAACTTAAATTGGCGCCCCGGATACGTCGGCCCATGCAATCCTGCCCAGAGTGCGGCTCGGCCCTCTCCAAAGACGACAAGCTGTGTCCGAACTGCGGCGCAGAGGTCGTAGCAGCGGAGGAGAAGCCTGAGCTCGTGGAGAACCTCTCCTTCGACCAAATCATCATAGACGAACGGGGCTTCACCTTCCGCATCAGGAACACGGGGACAGCCCCCCTAACGGTGGCCTCGGTGCTCTTCTACGAACAGCCCACAGAGATAGTGAACGTTTCCTCGGAGAAGGGAACCGTCAAGGACGGCCTGCTGACGCTACAGCCAGGAGACCTCGGCGACGTGACCTTCCAGCCGTCATACACCGGCGTTGGTGGGGTAGTGTATCCTGCCGCCGTCATCACGGAATCCGGGAAGCGGTACGAAACAAGCGTCGGGTACCCGTAACGCGGAGCCGAGGACCCACAAGACAGATACACGTCAGGTTGGTTGAACTGGCAGAAGGTCACAAGAAGTGGGCGAGGTCCCCCCTCAGGTTCGTCGCTATGCGTCCCAGTCAACTTCCCCCCCACCGCCGGCTGTGCTTCTGCGCAATCCAAACAGGGTCGAGCCTGACACGGCCGGTTCAGTAGCTGCTGAGGACCTCGGCACGATCATGGGCTCCGTCTTAGGCCCCTCCCAAGGGCCAGCCCTACACCTACGGCCATCCCGACCGCAACAAAGGCGAAGAGACCTGGGAACTCGGGAACGGGCGCCGGCGCCTGCACTACGACCTCCCCTGTCATCGGCACAGCATAGTCGATCGTGCTAGAATACGTATAATTGCCAGGAATGCTGAACGTGTAGGTGAAGGACTGACCTGGGTACATCGGCCCCGAATCCCACGACTCGTTCTGCCCGGGGTCGGATGTGGCGGTGTGCGTTCCCGATAGGTCCGTCCAGTTCACCGTGTCCCCGACGTTCACAGCTACCACGTTGGGGTTAAAGTAATAGCCGCCCATGGTGTCCAGTTCCATCGTCACCGACCAGGTCGTGGCGGCTCGTGCGGGGCCCGGAGGGGGAGGACCTGAGACGGCGGCCGAGGCGAATAGGGCAAGCGCGAAGGCCGTCAGGAGACAGGCGCCGACCAGGGGCTTCAAGCTCCTTCGCCTCATCATGGTAGACGAATCCTCATGCTCCGACCGAATAGTTAAGCCTTCCCTGCCGTGAAGGGAAGGCTCGCGTCGGCCCGGTCGGAAGTCCCATTCCCACAGAGCTGGCGAGAGCCTTCGGGACCTGAGAGGACGTACCCTCCACCTGCCGTCAGCGTACCCCGGGACGAGCCACTCATGGAACGGAACTTCCTCCATGCATCCTCCTTAGATTATGGAGCTCGGACATCACGGCCGTCGGGCCGGTAGTTTAGGCTGGTAAAGTGCTCGCTTCGCAAGCGAGAGTCCGCGAGTTGAAGTCCGCCCGGTCCACTCCTGTTTACCGTCTAGATACGCAGGGGTTCGTGTCCAAGCCTGAGGAGGCAGCCTGAACAACTACATATCAGTAGGGGTAGAAAGCGTTACTTGCGAATCAGGACCTTACCGCTGGGCAACGTGCTGACAAACTGCCAGCCTTCGTCCACATACGGTTTGAGTTCTGCTTCCTCTACGATGTTCTGGGGATCACATGAGGAGGATCCAATTCTTTGAAGATGTAAGATTGACGGCGGGGCCGTGAACTGACGGAGATTCGGTTCAGCAAACATGTGCGTCAGTATATATTTAAGTATGTGAATACCATATTTAGCTCTGTGCAGCGCGCCCGTATGGTAAGAGCGCTTGCCGTCGTCATCGCTCTCTGCGTGTTTTTCGTTCCCGTGGCCGTGATGACAAGGCTTCCTCCTCCTTCCGGCTTCGCCACCACCCCCCTTCCCTACAAGCTGCTTACGTTCGGGTCTTGGAATGACGTTTCCCCGGCCTGGAGCCCCGATGGGAAGACGATAGCCTACGTCTCCGACCAGAACCGCGTCTGGCAGATATTCACTATGAACCCTGACGGCACGTCGAACAGGGCCATCACGCCGTCCAGCTACAATGGCACCAGCCCCTCCTGGAGCCCCAACTCCACCGCGATCGCCTTCATGAGCCAGGCGGGCTCTAAGGAATACGTGCGCGTGGTCTTCCTAGCGAACTTCACTATTATCACCTTGACCGACGGCAGCTATTCGGTGCCGCAGGGCCAGCCGAAATGGAGCCCCGACGGCACGCAGCTGCTGTTCTTCACGGCATCGACCTCGACTCTGCTTGTGTCGGTGGACCTGATTACCAGGGCCCTGAAGACCGTGGCGGAGGTCAACGGGAGCAACCTATTAGCGGCCTGGACGTCCTCCACCACGGTCGCGTATTCGACCCTGGGACAAGGGGGATATCAGATCGACTGGGCGAATGTGACGACCGGGGAAGGAGGGGTGATCGTCAGCGGGGCTGCTAACTACACCGCTCCTGTCGTTTCCCTTAGCGCTTCGCGGCTCGCCTACATCTCTGACGTGATCGCACCGAAATACGGAGACAACGCCTATCCCTCCTCTGCCTACCAGCCCGGCGACTGCAACCTGTGGGTGAGCGACCTCGATGGCTGGAACGCCACCTTCCAATCCGCGCCCACGGGGCTGCCCTTCCCCGGCGCGGTCACATATCCCAGCCCCTACACCCCCGGCACCATCAACCCGGCGCAGAGCCTGGCCTGGAGCTACGACGGACAACTCATCGCCTACACCGCCTACTCCGAGCTTTATGGCTCGAACATCTACCTGTGGAACGTAGCCATCGAAGCCACCTCACTGGGGCTCCTCGGGCCCACGAACTCGAACTGCACGGACCTCTCCTGGAGCCCGGACAACGTGAGCCTGGCCTTCGCTGCGATGTCGGCCGGCTTCTATCACATCTTCGTGCTCAACACCACGGGTCAGGTGGTACCGATGCCCGTCGGCGCAATGGAATAGCCGGAGCTCTTGCACTATCGGGAGTCAATCCCACAATTATGTGGTACTAGAAACCCCTGTAATAAACAGGCAGGATGGGGGGGTGAATTCGCCCAAACACTGAAGTAAATATCGGAGTTCTTGCAAGGTATTTCACAGGGTCCAGCAAGAACCCCTGTGAATTTGCTGTACGATTTATAATGTTGGTCATTCCTGCAAGTAAGAGCTTGTCATAATGATGTAAAGTATATGAGGTATAGATGAAACAATTTAGCTTACCTAATGATTTATATTCACGATGGAGTATACAAATATGACTATTATGACAACAGAAGGACAAGACGAATCTAAGAATGCTAGCAAGGTATCTCGCAGAAACTTCGTAATCGGTGTCGGCGCAGGGGTGGTAGTGGCTGCCATCGCTGGAGCCGGCGCTGAATCATTGCTCACGAAGAGCACCTCGTCGACCACCACGAGCACGGTCACGAGCACGGTTGCAGGCCCCACCACTACGGTGACAGGCCCCACTACCACGGTGACCGGCACCCCGCCGGGCCTGCCGGCGTCCTCTTCGATCGTCACCCTGAACGTGAACGG
>JBEKZX010000137.1:0-5839 GCA_049509455.1 Conexivisphaerales archaeon | reverse complement strand
GCCGAACAGGAATTCCGAGACAAAGAAGGCGCTCAAGTCATGGTCGCCACTGAGGCTGCTGGGGAGGGTATCAACCTTCAATTCTGCTGGATGATGATAAACTACGACATTCCGTGGAACCCGATGCGACTGGAACAGCGCATGGGACGCATCCACAGATACGGGCAGGAACACGATTGTCTCATCTTCAACTTCGTTGCCATGAACACTCGTGAGGGGCAGGTCCTGGAGAAGTTGTTAGAACGCCTTAAGGAGATAAGAAGGGAGCTTGGGACCGATCGAGTCTTCGATGTCGTAGGCGAGGTTTTCCCGGCCAACCAGCTAGAGAAGCTGATGAGAGAGCTCTACGCAGGGAAGACGACCTTCCAGGCTCTAATGGATCGCGTAGTGAAGGACGTTGACCAGGAGCATTTCAAGAAAATAACCGAATCCACATTGGAAGGCCTCGCGAAGAAAGAGCTCAATCTTTCCGCGATAGTAGGCAAGAAAGAGCTCGCGAAGGAACGACGATTGATACCCGAAGTTGTCGAACAGTTCTTCATGGAATCCGTTCCTATTGTGGGTCTGTCACCGCTCGAAGAAAGGAACAACGTCTTCCGGGTCGGTAGGCTACCCAGAGCGTTGATCGATGTGGGAGAACGCCTGGAGATGAGGTTCGGACCTCTAGCTCGCGAATACAAGTGGATCACCTTCGATAGGAAGCTCCTCAAGGACGAGCCCACTATGGAGTGGGTTACACCAGGCCATCCATTGTTTGAGGTTGTGAGAGAGGAACTCCTGAGTCAGGTGCGCGTCGATCTCCAGAACGGGGTGGTGTTTTATGACCTCTATCGTGAAGAGCCAGCCCTCCTCGACGTTTTTGCAGCTTCAATCAAGGACGGAAACGGGAACACACTTCATCGGAGGCTCTTTGTTGTCGAGACATCACAAAGTGGTGTGATGAACCTTCGACAGCCCACATTGTTTCTCGACTTGAGTCCTGCGCCCAAATCGACCATCACCCCTGACCAAAGCGTTCTTCCAGACAAGCAGTCCATAGAGTCCATGCTGTATGAAAAAGCACTAATACCATTTCTAGAAGAGGTTCAGTCCGAGAGGCTGAAGGAGATAGATACTATTGAACACCATGTCGAGCTTAGTCTAAACGAGCTCATAAATAGGCAGAACGTGATGCTCGCAGGATTCATCGAACGGCAACAGAGAGGCCAGGAATTCACTGGTTTAGTTTCGCAGACCGAATCGAGAATACTTGAGTTGAATGAGCGATTGGAGCGTCGCAAAGAAGACTTGAAAAGAGAAAGGCAGCTCACTGTGGGAGATATTACCCATATAGGCAGGGCCTGGGTTCTACCGCACCCTGATCGGCGAGAGTTTTCTTATATGGTGGCAGACAAAAGAACCGAAGGAATTGCGATGGAAGTAGCAATGGCATATGAACGTGAACATGGCTGGGACCCGCAGGACGTAGCTGCTGATGATAGAGGTTTTGACTTGCTATCCAAGTCCACGAGCGGCGTAGTCCGTTTTATAGAAGTGAAAGGCAGGTCGGCTCCTGGTATCGTTGCGCCGACATATAACGAACTTGCTACGGCAAGACGGTTGGGAGAGGATTACTGGCTTTACGCGGTCTTTGACTGTGCCACCGAACCGCGACTGGTTCGAGTCAGAAACCCTGCAAGATTGAATTGGAAACCCGTCGTAAAGATAGATCATTATGAAATCGATTTCAAGGTGCTCGAGAATGCCGCAGAACGCGAAGCAGGTGCTGCGTAATGGATGGTAGCGTCCACCGATTAGTCGAAGTGGACCTACCAATCAGGATCATTTCGGAGAATGCTCTGAAAGAACAAAACGTGAGGAAGGGACACCTTCATAGCATCCACGTCTGGTGGGCAACGCGGCCCCTCGCAACTTGCCGTGCCATATTACTTGCGTCCCTTCTTCCAGATCCAGTTGACAAAGCATGTCCAGAGGAGTTCAGACAGAAAGCCGCTGAATTATTGGATATGCTGAAGGGTAGAAAGTTGTCTGACCCTCTAGCCTTGAGGGAGGCCCTCCTGGACTTCATAGGCAACTTTTCATCATGGGAATCATCTAACGACAGTAATCTATTGGAAGTTGCTAGGAAGCTTGTTTCCATTGTGAATCCTGACGCTGCACCGTTGATAGTTGACCCATTCGGCGGAATCGGTTCCATTCCATTCGAGGCCCTGCGGATTGGGGGAGATGCATATGCCCAAGACCTGAATCCGGTTGCAACTCTTCTTCTGAAGACTAACCTGGAACTCATGCCCAGATTCGGAATGAAGCTAGCAGAAGCAGTTGATCGGTGGGGCAATTGGGTAGAGGACAGGGTAAAGCAGCGGCTCATGCCGTTCTACCCCACATATAATCGCGATACAGAGAATCCGTTTGTCTACATCTGGGCGCGTGTTGTGCGCTGTGAAGGACCTGATTGTGGGGCTGAAGTTCCTTTGGTCGGACTCTTGTGGCTGTCTCAGGAAGGGGAACATAGAGTAGCGCTTCGTTACCATGGTGATAAGAAGACCAAGAAGGTCGAGTTCGATATCTTCGAACCGAATTCAGAGGACGAACTTCAAGAGCCAATTGTCAATCGGTTTACAGCGACATGCCCTGTCTGTGGTTACACTACCCCTTACGCAAGCGTAGGTAGACAGCTAACAGCCCAGCATGGAGGCACCAAACAAGCCCGGATGATTACAGTCATATCAATCAGACCCGACGGAAAGCGTACATACCGTATCCCTCTGGAACAGGATCTTGAAGCTGTTGATCGCGCGACTCGTCTGCTCGATACGATGAGAATAGCGCACAAGGGACCTCTCTCAATGATTCCCGATGAAGCAACGCCTGTGGCAAGGGGACCTGGAGCGAGTCGTGCGTTTTCTGTAAGACGGTATGGGATTGAACGGTGGGAAGATGCCTTTGGCCCTCGTCAAGCTTTAGCCTTAGCCACACTTGTTGAGGTAATTCACGATGCTTATGAGGGCATCCTGAAGGAGACAGGAGATCTTCAGTTTGCTCAGGCTGTGAATACGTGTATTTCGCTTGCAGTAAGTGGCAACCTCGTGCCTTACCTTTCTGCGCTATCTGTTTTCCTCACAAAAGGCATGGAGACTGCGTTCAAGCCAGGAAACGTCCTGCCAATGAGGCCGGATTTTGCTGAGGCAAACCCACTAGTACCACGTCTCGCAGGAGGATTTGATTTCGCTCTGGACCAAGTGGTTAGAGTTCTTCAGCGTGAGGGGAACCATGGGTTCAGAGTAGGTACTGCCAACCGTGGACCGGCGACGGACATCGCGCTTCCGGATCACTCTGTTGATTTCGTGTTCACCGATCCTCCTTACTACGATGCAATCCCTTATGCTGGGCTTTCGGATATTTGTTATGTGTGGCTAAGGAGAATGTTAGGTCCTTACTACCCTGAGCTCTTTCTTTGGAATCTTACTCCAAAAGCAGAGGAATGTATCCTAGATCCGGGTTCTCCGGACGCCGGGGAGCCTGAAAAGGACCGTGCGTTCTTTGAGAACACTATGCGAAAAGCCTTAGTCGAGTGTAGAAGGGTACTCAAGCAGGACGGAATCGGTGTGGTCCTTTTCGCCCACAAGGGTACAGCAGGATGGGAAGCGATGCTTAAGGCTCTTGTAGACGCCAAATGGATAATAACGGCATCGTGGCCAATAGAGACCGAACGCGGTGCGCGAATGCGAGCCTACAACTCGGCAGTTCTTTCGTCTTCAATCTTTTTGGTTTGCCGACCACGCGTCGGTGATGAAGTGGGGGATTGGCGAGAGATCATTTCAGAGCTTCAGCCCAGAATGCATACCTGGATGGGGCGTTTGAGAGAAGAGAAGATTGAAGGAGCTGACGCAATCTTCGCATGTCTGGGACCCGCCTTAGAGATATACAGCAGATACAACCGCGTTGAGACTGCTGGAGGCAAGAGAATTGACCTTGCTGACAATTATGGAGAGCAAGGTGAATTGGCTGGTAGGGGGTACCTGTCGTATGTGTGGGAAGCAGTCGCAAAAGAAGCTCTCCACACGATATTCGAGGGTGTTGACCCAACCGGATTTGAGCAAGACAGCAGACTCACTGCGATGTGGCTCTGGACTCTTAGAAGCAAGACTAATGGAATCAACAAGACGATCTCGTCCCGGAATGAAAGAACGAAGAAGAAAGCTGAGAAGGAAGTTGGATATGGCCTCGAATATGATGCTGCCCGTAAAATAGCCCAAGGGCTTGGCGCCCGCATAGAAGAGTTAAGTCGCCCGGGTGGTACTGTCAGGATAAAAGGTGGCTTCGCCAGTTTGCTCTTCTCTCATGAAAGACGAGAAGCTTTGCTTGAAGGGTCGATTCACGAGAACCGGACGGTCGCTGGCGATCAGATGACTCTGTTCGGTGGGACTGTAACCGAGATGCCACAAGGGAAGACTGAGGTTGGTAGAACTACGCTTGACAGACTGCATCAGGCAATGCTGCTCTTTGGGGAAGGCAAAAGTGAGGCACTAAAACGCTTCCTAGTAGATGAAGAAGTAGGAAAGAACGATAGATTCTGGCGGCTAGCCAACGCGTTGGTGGCGTTGTATCCTAAGAACACAGATGACAGACGTTGGGTCGAGGGCGTGTTGGCACGGAAGAAATCTTTAGGCTTATAGGAGTAGAAAGAATTTGGTCTTGAAACCTTGGTACAAAGTCGTTACACCTAGGGAGGACTTGCGAACCGGAAGACCTTTGGACGCTTCGGAATTCGCGATACACCTCGATCAGGTTCTCGACGGTAGGGCGCCTCTAGATTATCGGGACCCCGGGAGACTTTTCTCGAAGACGTATTTCACATCCGGACTGCTAGAGCTTACAGCGGATGTCGTCAGAAGGTTGTCTGGTGAGGTAGTGAGTGCTTCATCGGTTATCACTTTGACCACCCAGTTCGGAGGCGGAAAGACGCACGCTCTGACCATCCTTTATCATCTTGCAAGGCTCGGCAGGAAAGCAGAGAGTTACCCAGGTATCAAGGACATACTTGCCAAAGCCAAGGTTGAGGGGATCCCGAAAGCGTCCGTCGCAGTGTTCGTGGGCACCGAATTCGACTTCATTACGGGAAGAGGCTCCAAGGGGGAGCCAATAAGGAAGACTCCCTGGGGAGATATAGCCTGGCAGTTGGGAGGACTAGATGGCTACAAGATCATTGAGCAACACGACCTTCAGAGAAGCGCTCCTGGTAAGGAAGTGATTCGCAAGATTCTCCCCAAGGATAAGCCCGTTCTGATTCTGATGGATGAAGTCCTGAACTTCATGAGCCGTGCTCGGGCATCACAGCAAAAGGTTGGCGAATCGACTTTGGCTTCGCAATTCTATGAGTTTCTTCACAATCTTACCGAGGAAGTTTCTGGAAGAACAGGCGCCTGCCTGGTTCTTTCTCTCCCCAAATCTGAACGAGAAATGAGTGTGGAGGACGTTGTTGACCTGGGGAGGTTGGAGAACTTGGGCTTGAGAGTCGGAAAGGCGTATGTGCTATCGGAAGGGCTAGAAATCGCCGAAATCATTCGCAGGCGTCTTTTCGAAGATATAGGTCCTAAAGCAGAAAGAGAGGCCGTGGCTGAGGCATATGCTGAGTGGATTGTCAAGCATCGTGACAAGCTGCCGACTTGGTTCCCCGTAGACTACGCGAAGAGAACTTTCGAGGCAACTTATCCCTTCTACCCCACGTCTCTATCTGTTTTCGAGCGAAAGTGGCAGGCGCTTCTCCAGTTCCAGAGAACAAGGGGTGTCCTTAGGATGTTTGCTTTGTGGATCTCTAAAGCATACGAAGAAGGCT
>JBEKZX010000136.1:0-5127 GCA_049509455.1 Conexivisphaerales archaeon | reverse complement strand
AAGATTCCGGACGAGCTACTGGCCATATCATCGGCCAACCCCAGTGATGATAAAGTCGGCCGGATCCTTGATGACTTCCGGAGGGCGGGCGTCGACCTCCCCATCATCTATCCTTACGTCCTCGGAGACGACACATACAAGACCACCTTGGTCGAAAGGCTCGCCTCCATCATAGCCTGAAGCATGCCTAGGTTCGGCGACCACCTTCGTTCATTTTGCTGCGACTATTACATGAGAATTTGGTGGGCGGGGCGGTCTCTAGACCAGAATGGGTATGGAACTCGTCTATTGGCCCATACCTGACCGGTGTGACTGGCGAAATCGGAGAATGCTTTCTACGGGACGGGCAGTAGGCACCCAATCAATTAACTGAATCCGAAGTGTTGCGGTATACCACAACCATAACGAGTGTGCCCAGCGCGCTCGATATGGACACCACAACATGTCGGATTATCTATAAGCAAGAACCTTGTTTCAGTGTGTCAATGACGTATTTCGACGAACTGGTCTCAACATACAGTTTGCCGCACGCTTATCAAAAGAGGGAAACAAGAGTAGCTTTTGAGATTCCCAGATTATTCGTGCTCCCTCCAGGGACGACAATGTCCAAGCTAACCAGGTCCTATTCGAGAGCAAAACATGCCGCAGGGGAACAATTCGATTCTCCTCGCGATGTCAGAGGCTTCCTACGGAGCAAACGTCGGTTTGAGCAGTTTAGCTACGAGCATTCGACCTACCTTTCCGAGAGCGTTAAGTTCGATAAACTCGGGACAATAGCGGACGAATCGATCAAACCTATTCTCTTGTACTATTCAACTATCATGCTGTTCTCATTTCTCTCTGAGAGCATCTTCTGGTTTAACAACCCGAAGAGGAATCATGGGTTGAGCCTTGACGCAGAACAGGAAGTTTCGCCGTCTAGTTGCAAGCTGACTGTCTGGCCTTCTGGGATGTTCGCAAGAGTTGTAGATACATACACTCTGTTAGGAGGACAAACAGAATTCAGTCCGTTTTCTGTGATTGGTTCAGGTAGGGCCGAACCCACTAACAACGAATCTTCTTACTTAAAGCCGCGAGATTTTTCACTCGAACATGTCGTCGATCTTTACGATTCCAGGACGGCAGCACACAATCCCCAATACGCCGACCTCTGCACTTTCTTAATGCTATTTGTGGCGTCCAGCCTAGCAAGGTATCATCCTTATCTCTGGAAGGAAGTCACCGATGGGATTTCTAACGAATACATTCTCAACTTTCGAAAGGCCATGGCTAGGACCCCCATCCTAATCAGAAAGGTTGTCTTCGCTATGGAAACTGCGGCAGACGGCCGACATCCGGCCGCCATACTTGGTAAAACAGACGATCAGATTGCTGGCATAAGCAAGCCCGATAATCTTTGGCGTTAATCCAAGTCTACCAGGATTCAATCACTAAGGTATCAGACACAGGTTGTTACCTTAAGTCCAACTTGGTCAACTTGGAATGACGGCTTAGGACTTCGATAATTCTCCCCCGCCAGACCCGCCCAAGGGATATCTGGAAGCTGACTACTCCTGCTTGTCCAATTCATCAAGCAGAGCTTGTGCATTCCTATCAGCGCGAGGAACCGCGGTAAGATTGTAGCCTGCGTAATCCGGGGTCCTCCTTAGAAATTGAAAGCCCGAGACGTGCACACGCAGCCCGTTCCCTATCGTCTATTCGCTGTCCCTACATCGGCTGCTCCGTGGAAACAGTCTGGTCCCCGTCCGACGGAGCGAACGGCAGTCTTATTACTTCGTACGACCTATTCGTTTATCGTGACGACCATCCTGGTTCCGGACGACGGCTTAGCTTGGGTGATCCATGAAGGCTGGCCACAACCCATCCAAAGAAGGGAGGGCGTGGAATACGAAGTTTCTGTCTGTGTAAAGGTCTGCTGGGAGAAATTACCTCTAAAAGACAAGAAGCTCTTCCAGCAACAGACTCACTTGAAAGGCTTGGACATCAGGGAGATTCTGGCCTCTCACTGTGGTTGCCAACGGGCTGTTCCTTTGCCGGGAGATGTGTCGGTTTAACGAAGCATCGTTTGGTAATAGTCCGCCGTTTGTCGACGCCTAATTGTATAAATATGTACAGTCGCTTTACAGGTTTCGCACCTGTTCCGGAGCGAAGCCGAAGTGATTCGGCTCCACATGAATACCCAAAATCACTGTGAATTGGATTCCTTACGACCTCAAAGTCCGACTAGAAACGTTGAACCCTTGCCATCTTCTCTTGCCGTCAGCAAAGTACCCCTCTACCTGTTCCGTGATAGGTCTGAGTGATGGAATGATAGGAATAGCGAGGTTTACTGCGGTACCAACTACGGTCCTTCCTGTACTCCAGAAATGGGTTCTTGGGTCTAACGTCTTCAGGAAGATTTCATTCTCTATTTGCTGGATTGCCCGTTCCACACTGCGCTTCATCACGAGTTTCTCTTTCCCTCTCTGGGGCGCGGTCCGAGTTGAGATCCACTTCCTGAATCTCTTCAGGTGAGGCTCGTCCCTAGCTTCTTCGACGCAAGGGTGGTATGGGCCCTTCGGGGTCAGGTAATTCGGTATGTTCTCTATTGTCAGAATCTCGGTGAGTGCGGTCCTAAGGAAAGGGCAGGTGGGACCGTCGAGCCAGGACTGCGATACGGCGTTGGTGAGTAGCTCAAGGTCAGGCCGCTGCATTCTCTTGACTACTTCCATGTCGAACAGGAGGTTCTCTAGGCTGAACGCATTAGCAAACACGTGAACACCACCAATCTGTAGCCCATGGGTGTGATTGTCGAAACCCGCATCCCAATAGACGCCAATCCTCCGCAGAGTCTCCCTGTATGACTCTAAGGCGGAATGCTCTCTCGCCAGAAACCTATCCTCCAACGTGGGATTACTGTCAATATCCTTCCAATAGGTGGGCGCATGAATTTCATCAAGTGACGGAAGCATCTTGCTCTCGTCGAGGAATCTAACATGGGGTGATTCACGCATGTTCTCGGGGCATAGGCTCCTACAAAGGAACCATATCTCGTCGTAGAGGAGCATCAGCCCAAACGGGCTATCGAGGATGGGATTCGGAGAGTCCCCCGAGTCAGATGGTGCCTTGCTTGCTTGATTCTGATAATCATAACACAACGGCGTCGATAGGCCTACGTAAGCCACTCTCAACTAGGTTCCATCGAAATGCATGATTGAACCCGCTTATAACTATGGCAGGCCAGACCTGGCCGAAAGAGGATTAGCTTTTTTCGTCCACCCCATCATTTCCTCGGCAATATTGTCGAACGAAAACGCGTCCGCCTCTAGATAGTCAAGAGATCTGCCGTCAGATCCTTCTGGATGTCGGACATCGCAGGTGTGAAGAAGTTCGTGCAACACACATCTGTCGACGACCCAGATAAGATCGGATATCAGCCTGTCTTCTCGAGAGAACACTTCAGGCTTGTGTTTTCTTAGAAATCTAGCCCTCTTCCACACGAGCCTTCCCACATCCACGTACCAATACTCCGGAGGCAACCCCATACCGTCAACACTGACAGGTTCGCCGGTCCTGTGGATAAGGTCAAACAGGGTCTCCGCCTCCATCCCGATTAGGAATCTCCCAGACCTCAAGAACAGGACTCCTGTTAGCCAAATCCTTCGGCCTTCCTAATGTAACTATTCCTTCCTTTCCTTGGATGTTTCGGACATCTTTTGAGAGGTGATCAATCGGAAGGCTGCTCTCGTAATCGGGCAGTATTAGTACCTATTACGGTTCAAGTCCAAAAAAGCGACTTGAAAAATCTTCAAGGTGGGTATGTCTCATCGTCAATGTAATGTTATGCGCGCTAGTGAAACTTGCACTATCCTTATACCCGTCTCATTTGCCGGTCAGGGTTTCGGCTCACCGTGTTTCAGTACCAAGAAAACAGCATTCTTGCATTTGGGGCACTGCCACAGTTCTGCGTAGTTGCGCTTTGCTAAGTCGTACTCCATGTTCTTCACATGTTCCAACCCCTGACCATCACAGGGAGGATTTCCACATTCGAGCCAAATATCAACCATCCAGAATCGCTATCCTTTCTTACTCCCGACGCATCTAAAATGTGTTTCTGAAATCTGAGTTTGCCCAACCCGGAAATGTGGTTCGCGTCGACTGAACCTAATTGCGATCCTGAATATCGGCACTCTTGCTTCATGCACTTGACTAGTTGAGTCCGAAGTGGCTCACTCAAGTTGATAGCCGGACTCTAGGCCTGTCGCTTGTTGTCGGCACTTGACATGGGGTCAACACTGGTCCAACTGCATACGTTATTACTCCATATGGGGTTGGGACGGCGGGCATCCAGGTGATTAGTGATGACCGTCTCCCCGACCGCCAAGAAGCTTCCCTCGGAGCTGGGCTCCGTCCTCATGAGACTTGCATCCGTCGAGAGGGAGATGGTTGGCGAGGAAGGAGATTGGGACCTGTCGTTCAGCGGCGAGTTCATCGCGAGCAAGGTGGCAGGAGACGAAGTTCCCACGAAGCGATGGAGGAAGAAGTACCTAGACCCAAGCCTTCCCTCCGAACCCGAGCTAACGCAGATGCCCGAGGGC
The DNA here is from genome assembly GCA_049509455.1 of Conexivisphaerales archaeon. GTDB lineage: Archaea > Thermoproteota > Nitrososphaeria > Conexivisphaerales > DTJL01 > DATKKG01. The sequence goes on along the minus strand of JBEKZX010000136.1, from coordinate 550 downwards.
TTGGCGATCATCCCAGGGTTCGACCGCAACCCCCGCCAACCCCTTCTCGTCGTAGCTATAGGAACGGGCGGAGACATAGAGGAGGTCATCCTTCAGACGGTAGAGTACCTCTTGGCTCGGTCTATGGGAGCGACCAAGTACGTCATCTTCTTTGCCGCCAAGTGGGACGGAATCGCCTGGGCCAGGCATAGGGACTCGATGAGGGTGGCCAAGGTGACCTCCATCCTCAAGCTCTTCGGGACAGAGCCGATGGTGCTAAACCCGATGTACTAGAAGACGATGGAGTGGGGTCCTTTGCCCGAACGCTGTCCCAGATGTGGTTCGTCGAACATGTCGCGTATCAGGTATGGTCTGCCGGACCCAGAAGCTGTCTGATATGCGGGAAGTGAAGTTACAGCACTGATGGTCGAAGCGAGCTCAGTAATCACGGGACACTACGCCCTGAAGGCACTTTCGATTGTCTCTCCCCGTCACCTTCGATGAGCCGTCTTTCAATGTTGTTGTAGAATAGGAATCTCGCTATCTTTCCTTCTGCAATTGGTGCCCTTTT
>JBEKZX010000135.1:0-2849 GCA_049509455.1 Conexivisphaerales archaeon | reverse complement strand
GCCACAGCCTCAGTCCTGATGAAGGCTCTGGAGAAGGCGGGCGGCTTTGACCTTCTAATTTGCGCTGAAGGCTCCGTCGATTCTTACACTTCCCTGCTCGCGCCCATGTTGGCCGAAAGGCTGCGCCTTCCGCTGGTGACGTACGCTCAGTCGCTGCAGGTCAAGGAGGGGTCGGTGAGGGTCGAAAGGGTACTCGAGAAGCGGGTAGAGGTGGTCGAGGCCAAGCTGCCCGCCATCGTAACCGTCACGGGGGAGATAAACGACCCGAGGATCCCCACCTTGCTGCAGATAATGGGCGCCATGAAGAAACCCATAGCCACGTTCACGCTTGCCGATTTGGGACTGGACCTCCAGAGCCTGACGATGGGCGGCTATAGGCTCTTGGAGTACTCGGCCAAGTCCAAGGAGAGACGAAAGGTGATATTCGACGGGACAGCCCCGGAGGCCGTCACGAAGCTCGTAGACGCCCTCGTCAAGGACGGGCTGGTGAGCTGAAATGGCTGACGTATTGTTCTATTCTGAGGAGGACGACCTCCTTCACGAGCTGGCCGGACTGGCCACGAGTGTGGCCGCACAAGCAGGAGGGAGGAGCTGCGCCGTGGTACTAGGTGAAGACATGGCGGCGACGGCTTCCTCTCTTGCTTCTGAAGGCGTCTCCGAGGTTTACCTGTTCAAGGCGCCGGCGGCCGTCAGGGCGCACCCTGAAGCCGCTACGCAGGCGATGGCCGAAGCCTCAGCCAAGCACGACTCCGCCTTCCTACTTGTGGGGTCGACAAAGGAAGGGAAGGTGGTCGCTGGCAGGCTGGCGGCGACGCTAGGCGCGCCGGCCGCGTCTGACTGCGCCACCATTCAGCTCATAGGAGGAGATTTGGTGGTGGAAAGGCCGAGCTATGGCGGGAGGGTGACAACGAAGGTTGCCCTTTCCGTATGTCGTAGCCTGCGTCAAAGCCCGGGCCTACCCCAGGGCTACGCCCTCCGGCACGGCGGGCAAAGTGAGCGAGATTCCCTTCGAGCCGGCGCTGACGACATCCCTGATTGAAGTCCGCGAAAGGCCGGCGAGCAGCGTGGACCTGACCAAGGCCGAGAAGATAGTCTCCGTGGGCCGTGGGCTGAAGAAGAAGGAGGACATCCCCCTAATCCAAAGCCTGGCGGACGCCATGGGCGCCTCTGTCGGATGCTCTAGGCCGCTCTCCGCCGACCTCGGCTGGCTCCCTGAAGAGGCTCACATCGGGCTAACTGGCATCGAGGTCAAGCCCAAAGTTTACGTCGCCATAGGGATTTCGGGCCAGCTGCAGCACTTGGCGGGCGTCAAGGAGGCGGGCACCATAGTCGGAATAAACACGGACAAGGCAGCTCCCATATTCGCGAACGCGGACTACGGTATCGTGGGCGACCTCTATCAGATAGTCCCAGAGTTAGTCCACCAACTTACAGCTTCGAAGCATAAATGACTATATTGTTTAAAGTCTGGGGTACATATTTAAGGGAATGCATATTAAGTATTTATTTCCAGCATGGGAAGGTAGTAGTTTTGTAAATGGCTTCCAGCCTAGGCGGCGCTGAAGGACAGCTGGAGCGACCTTGGTTGCTGCACTGGCCTAAGGGCGTGCCCACTCATGTGGATTACCCGGATTCCACGATCTCGCAGCTCCTGGACGGGATGGCCCAGGAGAGGCCAGACGCAGTCCAGTTCGTCTTCTACGGCAGAAAGGTGACATTCGCAGAAACGGCCCTCCAATCCAAGAGGGTGGCGAAAGCGCTGGTGGGGCTCGGAATTAGGAAGGGAGATCGCGTGGCGCTGATGATGCCCAACTGCCCCCAGTTTGCCTACGTGTACTTCGGCATCAATCGCTTGGGCGCGGCCGTCGTTCCGGTTAACCCCCTCTATACGGCCAGGGAGGTCAATATCGTCCTGTCGGACTCACAAGCGCAGGTCATCTTCACCCTAGATATGTTCTACTCCGCGGTCAGAGACGGAGTGAAGGGGACGGCGGTTCGTCATGTCGCAGTGTCGAAAATCTCCGACTATATGCCGTCGACGATTTCAATATTGGGAAGGCTGCTGGGGAAGGTCCCCTCCGGCAAGGTCCCCGCTTCCGAGAAGGCGCTCTGGTTGAAAGATCTCATTCGCAACGACGGTGAATATGAGCCGGTCTCGGTCAACCCATCGGTGGACCCGGCCGTCTTCATGTACACCGGAGGAACGACTGGTGAGCCGAAGGCTGCCATGCTGACCAACCGCAACCTGGTGTCCAACTCTATGATGATACAGCGATGGTCCATGATGGGCCACAAGGACATCGTCTTGAACGTCCTGCCCTGGTTCCACGTCTACGGGCTGAGCGTGGGGCTCGACAGCACCGTCACCGCCGCCTGTGAGGCCGTCGTGCTCCCGAAGTTCTCCACGGAGGACGTATTCCAAGCAATCAAGAAGTATCATCCCACCTACTACCCTGGCGTCTTCTCAATGTACATCGCGCTGCTCAGCTCCCCCCATCTTCACAAGTACAGGGACAGCCTGAGCTCCATCAAGTTCTGCATATCCGGAGCGGCTCCTCTCCCGGTCGAGGTCGCCAAGCTCTGGGCTACGGCGACGGGGGGACTCATCGTAGAGGGATATGGCCTCTCCGAGGCCTCTCCCGTGACGCACATCAACCCGATGGATGATCCCAGCCACATCAAGTACGGCTCGATTGGCCTCCCGATATCGGACACTGATGCGAAGATAGTGGACATGGAGACGGGAGGACGGAACCTGGCCGTGGGCGAGGTGGGCGAGTTGGTTGTGAAGGGCCCACAGGTGGCCCCAGGGTATTGGAACAGGTTAGAAGAGAGTAACACCACCTTCA
>JBEKZX010000134.1:0-2534 GCA_049509455.1 Conexivisphaerales archaeon | reverse complement strand
CGAAGAACGTCTCCGACGCCATGATCCTGCAGATGTCCGCTGAAAGGAGCAGGAGGGCAGTGGTCACCGAGGCTGATGGGAAGAAGACGGCCACCGTCACCGTAGCCGAAGGCGACAAGCAGTCCCGGATCCTGAGGGCGGAAGGCGAAAGGCAGGCGGCTATCCTGGTGGCCGAAGGGTATGCCCAGGCCCTAGGGACCGTGTTCGGTGCCGCGAAAACCATAGATTCCAAGACCATGGTGCTTCAGTACCTCGACGCGCTCAAGGCCATAGGGTCCAGCCCCGCGACCAAGTTCATCTTCCCGATGGAGTTTACACAGCTCATGGCGCCCATACAGAAGTTCCTGAATGCAAGCACCAACGACGTGAAGGCATCAGATGACGACAAGCAGTCCGGGCGGTAGCGGGCAGCTGCCCTTCCTGCTTCTGGGGGGACTACCGATCTGACGGTCTGCGGTCCGCTGGATCGGGGGTACTATTACCTTGGCGACCGCAGGTTAGCCTGGTTTCATGGAACCTTGTGCCAGAGCTAGGTCCTTGCGACAGGTTGCTAGGTTAGCTGCATCGACTCAATGTCCATGGAGAAGCTGAGATTCTCGATCTTGTATGAGGCCCGACGAAGGCTGCACCAAACCGGTCAAGGTCACACGGGGAGGTTTCAAGGGCGCTCGTCGCCGGGGCCGCTCATTCCAACATCAACCAGAATCCCAAATGAAGTCGTCCACGCCGTATATCATAATTAGGGGGGAGGGCTCACCAGAGACGTTGCCGCTCCTCAACCTGGGCTCGCACGGCGACCGACCGTTCTCCGCCGACGCCGACAGGATAGTCACCGGAAGGACCTGCGTCATCGGTGCCAGCGGGAGCGGAAAGAGCTACCTCGTCGCCGTACTCTGTGAAGAACTATGCAAGGCTGGCGTTCCATTTGTCATCATCGATACTGAGGGAGAATACTACACCCTGAAAGAGAAGTTCGACCTGCTGTGGGTCGGAGACGACGAAAGGTGCGACCTGAATTGGAATGAAGTCAGGTTGGAAGACCTCGCTTCGAACGCGACGATGAGCCAGCCCATCATCCTGGACCTGTCCGGTGCGGACAAACAACCTTCCATCTTGGCGACATTCCTCACCGCGGTGTACGCGGATGTCTCGCGACGCAGGATGCCGTACCTCGTCATCCTGGAGGAGGCTGACCGCTTCATCCCCCAAGCCGGTGAGAAGCTGGCGGTCCTTGACGAGATCGGCCGCCGCGGAAGGAAGCGAGGGCTCGGACTGGTGATATGCACCCAGCGCCCGTCCGTCGTCGACAAGAACGTCTTGAGCCAGTGCAGCAACCAGCTGATAGGAAGGCTGGTCATCAGGAACGACCTCCAAGCCGTTTCGCACTTCTTCCCGGGGGATAGGCTTCCAAAGCAGCTCACCACCCTTCCTCCGGGGGCCTTCTACGCCATGGGAGACCTGGCGCCCCAGCCGACCGAGATTGTGGTGAAACCGAGAGAGACAAGTCATGGCGGTTCCACTCCGCTGCTTTCGTCTAGGCCGCCGGGACCTCTCCTGCGGTATGCAAGAGGTGGCGCTCATCAACTAGGCGGTTCCCAGCTGGCGAAGGAGAAGGAGCCTCCTGGCTTGGAATCCGGCCCTCCGCGAATTGGGAACCCCAAGAAGATCCTCGGTCTGCCCTCCCTCATCAAGTTGGAGGACGTGCCCTCCACGATCAAGAGGGCGAGGACCTACGTCCTCTTTGGGGGAAGGGAATCCGTCGTTGACGTGCAGAAGGTCCTAGTGCCCATCGCCGAGCTCACGCTGAGGTTGCGCGCAGGCATCCTGAGGAAGCATTATGAGACCAAGTACCTTCTTCTCGACGCCCGGAACGGGAGGTCCGTGGAGCTGGGAGAAGGGATATCCTTCGGCCCGGGCGTCTCCTATGTCATAGGCCTCGAGGCAAGTGACGTCGAGATCCTTCAGGCCTTACAGGCCGATGGGGAGTCCGTCGTCTTCGATTTGATAGAGAGGGTGCGGCTCTCCGAGGACCTGGTCCGCAGGTCTTTGAAGGTCCTCGAGGTGCGCAGGCTGGCCATGTCCTACCGTCGTGGGAGGGTCAAGGTATACAAGAGGACGGTCGACCTGCCAAGATTGAAACTAGAAACGACACAGACCCATCTTGACAGGATCGACGAAGGGGGGACGATTGAAGGGCAGAACGTAGCGGAAGGGCAGCTTCGCGAGGTTGTCAGGGGCCTCTTCGAAGGTGGAGAGCTCGAAGGAGTCTCCTTGTTCTACTACCCTCTGTACAGGGTGCGCCTGTCGCTCGACGCGAAGGTCAGGACGGTCTGGATCGATTCCAGGACCGGACGACAGGTGGAGACGGCCGCCTAGAGGCGTGATCGTCCCGCCGCGGGGCGGCCGGCGGTCATTCAGGCTTGGGGCTGACCCAGTGCAGTTTGAGGCTCAGAGGGTGTGATGCCTTCAAATCGTCCAGCTGGCCCGACGAGTTGAACAAGGGCCTCTTCATGACCTCCTCCGGGTCTTCGCCA
>JBEKZX010000133.1:0-2551 GCA_049509455.1 Conexivisphaerales archaeon | reverse complement strand
CGCATTAGGATAGAGCATCACCGGTGTCTGAAGGTGCGAAATTCCCAGAATGAAGGGAGGAAGAGGCGCTGCCGCTTCCATTATTCCGAATGAAGTGGTCACCAGCTGTGGTTGAGGCTGCGCTCTCGACGGCCCAGGCTGGCATCATGAAAGAAAAAAGCGCTGTATGAGCCCTAGGGCTTCCTTGTAGCCTATTGCGGATAGCTTTGGCCGGCCTCTGTGCCCGTAGCCGGGATCTCCGGGAACTTATCCTTCATCTTCTGCTCAGCCACCGCCGATGCCTCTGCCATTATGTGCTCCGCGTCCTCGTTGGCGGCCTCGAAGTTGAGGGTCAGGCCGCCCAGCTGGCCGGCGTCGACCAGTATGCTGCTGAGCACGCCGTTGATTTCGCTTATCTCCTGCTCGGCTTCGGGCATGACACCGACCAGGCCTGATCTGACGCTCTTTATCACGGCCATGGCGGGGGCAAGGGTGACCACTATGTCGCCCAGCTCCGTAGCGGTGCTGAGCCTGAGGACGATCTGCTCGAGCGCGATCTTGGCGGAGGTGACCATCTTCGACATCTTCCTTATCTCGGCCAGCTCGTTGGAGTAGACCGAAGCGTGCTGCATGTCGTGCTTCTGGAGGGAGGAGACCACCTTGTTGAAGAGCGCTCCGTCCCTATCCTTCAGCCTGTTGCTTGTGTTCTCGAGTTTGGAGACCTGAATCTGAATGTTGCGAACTGCCGCGTCGATGCGCGGCTTCAGAGGACCCGCCGGGCTAAGCGATCCCCTGACCTTCTCCCCGAACCCTGGGGTGTTGGAGGAGACCCATTTCTTGCTGAATTCCGACATATTCACTGCGCCTAGATGTTCGGATACCAAGCGGCGGCTTTACCGTGGTTGTCACTCGTCGAGCCCGTCACCCTGGTGACGCCATCGCCGGTGACAGGGGCGCTAGCCTCTTATGACGGCTTCACAAGCGCCCATTCTCAGTGGTCGAGGGTCCGAAATGCCTCGGTCTGCCCCTGCCGGCTCCCTCACCGTATGGCGGGGTCGAAGCGGTCGGCCTGACGTCCATGCTGGAGCTCAAGACCTCTGCCACGCCCGTGCGACTGCGAAGTCATCTGCTCCTTCCCCTCACGAGGCCCTTCTCCAAAGCCTTCCTGTAGATGTAGGCAGACCTTTCGACGACGACGTCGGATACGTTCAGCTTGTCGACTAACCTGTCCAGTTCGCTGAAGGCCTGGCGCAGGTTCCTGTCCACAGGTCCGTGGACCTGGCTCCTCCCGTCCCAGGTCGAAAGCAGATTCCGCCGTGCGCCAGGGTCGCCGCCAGCAAGGACCCCCATCTGAGGAAGTTCTACCTGAAGCTGAAGCACAAGAGGGGGGAGAGGAAGGCCTTGGTCGCGGTGGAGAGGAAGCTGGCGTCGTATGCCTACTGGATGCTGAAGAGGAATATAACCTACGAAGAGCTATCTCCCTGGAGACAAACATGAGGACATCCTCGTTTTCTGAGCAGGGAAGGCCCTCCGTAGGGGTGAATCAAGGAATATGGGGGAATTCCCCGGATAGATGAGGACCAGCCTCTTCGGATACTGGAGGTGTTACGCAGAGGACTGATGTCGGCAAGATAGGCTTAAAGGCATAGTCATAGATGTTTGTCTGACCTGAAGAGTTCCCGTACTATCCTGGTCTTCCTGTTTCGAAGTCCCTTCGCTCAAGCTCAAAGCTCCGGCGCGATCTGGCCCTTCTCCTTGAGCTGGTCCACCTGGCCTATAGTGTAACGCCAGAGTATGTCGCATCTCTCCGAGGACTTGAAGTCCCAGGGGGCGACGAGGACGATGTCCCCTTCCCGGATCCAGATCCTCCGCTTCAGCTTCCCCCTGATCCGGCCCATCCTAGTCAGGCCGTCGCTGCAGCGGACCATGATGTGGTCGCTGCCGAGGAGCTTGACGACCCTGGCGAACATCTCTCCCTTGGACGGTGACATGAACTCCTTGAGGGCCTTCTCGCTCAGTACCTTCCTCTTTCCCAAAGCTGACCGGTGAGAATCAAATTCGCATAAATAATAAACTTATTTATTATAAGGCGCTAACATCTCTTGGTTGCCAGGGGAGCTCAGGCTGGAGACCTGTATCTAGACGCGCCGGCTTTCTCAGACCGAGAACTTGTAGATCATCAGAAAGGAGACCTCCTCGATCTTCCTCACAGCCCTGGGGTGGCCCAACTTCTCCTTCAGCGCCTTCGCCACTATCCTGTTCCCTACGAGGTTCACGATGTCGGTCTCCTTGATCTGCTTCAATGCCGTCTCTTCGTCCACCCTGACCCCGGAGAAGTAGTCCGGCGTGATGTCGACCTTGAGCTTCCCCTCCCTGAGGGTCCTGCCCAACAGCTCCTCGTCGCATATGTTGACCGTCCTGGCGGTCTGGTGCCGGAGTTCCCTGCTGACGAAGCCCTTGGCCTCGAACCTGCTGATGACTTCACCCGTGAGCTTCCTTGCGAACGCGTCTGGCTTCACCAGCACCAGCGTCTTGTTCTTCAGCTCGTCAGACGAGTAGGTCCCGACCTTGG
>JBEKZX010000132.1:0-2601 GCA_049509455.1 Conexivisphaerales archaeon | reverse complement strand
AGAACATGAAGGCGTTCGCGGAATCGGACGACCTCAAGAAGACGATGGAGAAGGCGGGGGTGGTGGGGATGCCCGACGTCTTCTTCCTCGAAGAGATAGAGCGTCAGCCCGCCTAGGCCCAGACGGGCCGCCTTCGCTGGAGGCCCTCCCTTCGCGAGGGTCGTCGCAGGGTCCACTACTAGCGAGGGCCATAACGGCGGGGAAGGCTTAACTATTCGGCAGGAGCATGAGGGTTCGTATACGATGACAAGACGAAGGAGCTTGAAGCCCTTGACCGGCGCCTGTTTATTGGCAGCCTTCGCACTTGCCCTCTTCGCCTCGGCCGCCGTCTCAGGTCCTCCCCCTCCGGGCCCCGCCCGAGCCGCCACGACCTGGTCGGTCACGATGGATACGGACACCATGGCCGGATTCATCTTCAATCCCCAGGCGATAGTCATCAACGTTGGCGACACGGTGAACTGGACGGACGTGGTGGGGACGCACACCACCACCTCCGACCCCGGGCAGAACGAGTCGTGGGATTCGGGGCAGCTGTACCTAGGTCAGTCCTTCGCCTTCACGTTCACCATCCCCGGCACCTACAGGTACTCCAGCACGCTCGACGATAACATGATAGGGGAGGTCGTAGTGCAGGCCCCCGTCCCCGAGTTCCCTGGTCCCTTCGCCTTCGTTGCGGTAGGCTTGGCCACATGCGTCGGGCTGGCCCTTGAGAGGGCGCTGAGGCGGAGCCCATGATCCTGGAGCCCCTCGCCACAGCCGCCAAGACGCATACGAACATAGATGAGATGCAACAGGTTTCATTGAAGCTCTGCGTCGCTAGCTAGCTGGTAGAACTCTTTTACACCCAAGTGGTTGAGGATATAAACTCCAAGATTCATGTCCCATTAGCAGGCATTAATAGAACATCGGCAGAAGTAACGATATAGAAATCTTCAAAAGTGGCGAGAAGCTCTTAATCTATCAGTCTCAGAAGATGTTCGTTCCGTGGTGGGTGCTTGCCGGATCAGTCATTGGGTTGGCACTGTCAAGCATCATGATAGTTGCCTGGTTTTCCCGTCTGAGATTGGCTCTAGCTGAGAAGGGTTGGAAGTATACATCTACGCTTGGGGCACTTCCATGGATTATGGTATTGTTCAACTCGATGTATGTGCTAATGTGGGAGTTAACGGTCATACAAAGAGGAGGCACAGTTGATACCGCGTTGACATACACCTTGGCGATGCTAGATTGGCTTGTCCTAGCGACCCTGGGTACAGGAATGATACTCGATGTTGTGAAAAGACGCCCCAACCTTCAACATAGCAGACTATAGCGCGCGCTAATCAGTCGTCTAGCGGTCGCGGTTCCTCTTCGACGTGGCGATCACGCTGGCCAAGGCCTTGATTCGCTTCTCAGGAGGCCCGTTGGCCTTGGCGCCGTCGTGGTCGTCGTCGCAGAACAGGTTCCCGCACTCCGGGCAGATGGCGAGCTCTTCGGCCCTGGACGTAGAAACGTGGTCCAGGACCCTTCCACACTTCGGGCACCTTACGCTCGCCCAGCCCCAATCTTGGGACATCTCTCTATCACCGGGATGTATGAGGCATCAGCTTCCGTATACGGGCTGCGGCGATTCCATAGCTGATTCGCCGTACGCCGTCGAGCGGCCCTCCGAAGGGTCGTCGCTGCTGTCTAATTCTCTTGGTCCCTGCTTCTCGGCCTGCCGTAGACCCTAGTCATCTCCGCCGCGAGCTCGGCGCGGACCCTCAGCTCCCTCGCCCTCCGCTCCTCCATCCTGGCCGCCAGCCTGTCCAGTATCCCGTTCTTCGAGATGAAATCCGTGGAGAGGTCCCACTGCAGGAGCGCGTCCGAGCTCATCAGCTCCTGCTGCAACGGAATGGTGGTGGCCAGCCCCTCGATCTCGAAGTCGTCCAGGGCCGCGACCATCTTCCTCCTGGCCTCCTCCAGGCTCCTCCCGTGGACTATCACCTTCGCCACCAGGGAATCGTAGAAGGCCGGCACTTCGCAGCCCTGGTACAATGAAGAGTCCACTCGAACTCCCTCCCCCTTCGGCAGGGATAGGCGTCTGACGATGCCGGAGCTGGGGAGGAACCGCCGCAGCGGGTCCTCGGCGTTCACCCTGCATTCTATGGCGGCCCCGTCCCTTTCGACGCCGCCCTTCGGGACCGACATCCCCTCTCCGGCGGCTATAGCTAGCTGCTCAGCCACCAGGTCGAGGCCCGTAACCATTTCGGTGACCGGATGCTCCACCTGGATCCTGGAGTTCACCTCAAGGAAGAAGGGGCTGCCATCTCCGTCCAGGAGGAACTCCGCCGTCCCGGCGTTCTCGTAGCCCACCCTCTCCGCCATGGTGACGGCGTACCTCCCCAGCCGTTCCCGGAGGAGGTCGTCCACGGCGGGGGACGGCGTCATCTCGATGAGCTTCTGGTGCCGGCGCTGGATGCTGCACTCCCTCTCCCCAAGGTGGGCCACCCGTCCCTTCCCGTCGGCGAGTATCTGGACCTCTACGTGCCTGGCGGGCGTGACTATCTTCTCCACGTACATGGAGGCCCTGCCGAAGGCGCGCATGGCCTCCCCGACGGCGTTGGAGTACCTTTCCCCCAG
>JBEKZX010000131.1:0-2620 GCA_049509455.1 Conexivisphaerales archaeon | reverse complement strand
GAAGGTTGGCTCAGAACTCAAGATCCAGCTCATCCCGAAGTCGCATGGGCTAGAGTCTTCATCGCCACTCGTCAGACCGCGGCCCTCGCTTAATAATAATATCTCGGGGGTTCGGGAGCTGGCAGATCAACATACGCATCGATAATTCTGGGGTCTCGCTGATCAGATACTTCAGGTTGGACTGAGCCCCATCCGAGTGACTCGATCAGACTGCCGGAACCCCCCTTTCATGTCGCGGCATAGCCGTTATCTACTCCGCCTCCCTAGCTTAAGGGCTGTAAGTGGCACATCCATGGTTGAGATTATCATTGAAGCCACTCTAGAGAGGTTTAGGATGTTCCTCATTTACAGCACATGCCGGTCTTACATTCCGGAGAGCTACTTTCACGACCCCGACGTCTTTCCAGAGCGGGAGAGCGGTCAGGGGGCCATCTATATCGAGGCCACCGACAAGGCAAGCCTGAAGAAGATAAGGGACATCAGTTTCGTCGACGCAAGGGACGTCCTCGGGGTGATATACGAATCCAAGAGCGGCAACACGAAGCTTCGTTGGAGGCAGATAGGGGGTTCCTCCGGCAGAGTGACCGGCATCGCGTCGGCCAACGCCCTCACCAACCTGATAAATTCTGGCGTCGTTACACTTGAGTATGTGGAGGAAGTGGTCTCTGGAATGAACGCTCCAAGCGGAGAAAAGAAGGCCGGGGATTCTGCTTTCGAGTCATCCTCTTAGACCCTCTTTCATGCGTAGACTAAAGGTAAAATACGCGGAACAGATAGCTCCGGTGGGCGAGGCTGGTCTAGCCTAGTCTAGGACGTCACCCTCCCAAGGTGGCAACGCGGGTCCAAATCCCGCGCCTCGCACCATCGTTCCAGAAATCCAAGTCGGCACTTCGCTTGCAGCATCACCCGGAAGAAGGGCATGACATATGGCCCATTGCAACCTTCTGATTCCCCCTTCTCCGGCGATGTCATTCTTGGCGCGACCCTGTTCGTTTCCAACCTTCCCCTCCTCTTCTTCGGTATGGGAGGGGGGTTCGTAGAGATGGTTTTCAACATAGGGCTCTCTACGATGTTCTATCCCTACGCCCCTATCCCGCTCCTGACAGTGGTCTCCCCTACGGCTTTGAATTACAAGTAGGTGGTGACCGCCTTCGTGCGACCCCCGAATGGCTCTATGGCGCAACAGGTAAACAAAAAGGTTTAATTTGTGCCGCACCCACCCACCTACGAATTGACCAACTTCGGTATAATCCTGACCGGAGGGCCGTATCAGACTCAACGTTGGGACACAGCCTGCCGAATCGCCGACGCCGCCTTGAACAGGTCGAACAAGGTCACCTTCTTCCTCTTCCTGGACGGCATCTACAACGCCCTCGGGACGCAAGTCTTTCCCGCGCTCCAGAAGCTCCCCATGGACTCGTTCAAGGCCCTCGTCACGAAGGGCGCCGAGGTGTACGCTTGCGAAGTGTGCAGCTATAACAGGGGCCTCGACGAGGGGAAGGACTACTACAAGGGTGTGAAGATTGTGAGCGTCGCGTTCGTCGCTTCCCTGGCCAGCCAATGCGAGAGGCTGGTGACCCTATAGGAGTAGATGCCTTTTGACATTGTATCTGGTCGACGAATCCTTTGCGCAGACGGCGTTCGCGTATGCCGCCAACGACCCATCGGCCCGAATTATCCTCCTCCAAGACGGAGTGTATATCGCGCGCAGCGGGGCTTTCAAGGGCGAAGTCTACTATATCGGCGAGGACGCGACCCGCCGCGGCCTCAATGAAGCCTTCCCGGCCAGCGCCCACGCCATCACCTTCGATAGGCTAGTGGCCATGATGGAGACAGACAGGGTCGTGAACTTCCTCTAGAGGCGATGGAGAATTGTCCAAGAACATCTTTGTTGCCTTCCTCCGTTCTCCGGTGAGCAGCGCCTACTTTGTGGAAGGCCTCAGGGTCTCCGCCGGGATGCTCAGCGGCGAAGAGAACCACAAGGTCACCGTCGCCTTCATGGGCAAGGGAGCCCGCTGCGCCGTCAACGGCGTCGAGAGGATGTATGCGACGAAGTTCATCGAGTTTTTCCCAGACGAAAGCGGGAAGAGGTTCCTCGTCGAAGAGGAGTCGCTGAAGGATGAGGGACTTGATTCCAAGCTGCTCGCCGACGATTTCGCCGTGGTTTCCCGGAAGGAGATCAGCAGGCTGATGCTACAGGCCGATCTCTGCCTGAGCTTCTGATTTCACCGCCTCCTTTTCCTTCTCTTTCTTCTCTATCCTGGTCACGTGCAGAAGCGCCAGCGACGCGTCGACGACGATGGCCGACACCACCAATTCGTAGGAAAAGGACATGACCCAAGCGTAAAACGCCTGGATGGGCTGACCGTTCTGCGAGTAGATGTAGTAGGAAGCCAGCAGGCCTACGGTGACCCAGGAGACCGCTGCCGCGGCCACAGGCCTCATCCTAGAAGATAGGAGACCCGCCACGAGCCCCGTGAGCGAAAGGACGGCGAGCCAGGTGTAGCCTGTGTACAGATGGTAGAAGTTCAGGCCTCCCGCCACGCCCGCCATCAGGCCCCAGATAGGGCCGCCTGAAGCGGCGGCCAGGAACACGCCCAGCTGCGGCAGCCCCCACAAG
>JBEKZX010000130.1:0-2650 GCA_049509455.1 Conexivisphaerales archaeon | reverse complement strand
CTGGAAACGTCCAATTGCGCGGGAATCGCCTAGGTGCCGCATCCTCCGCTCTCAAGAAGGGGAAGGCCCAGGGAAAGAAGAAGGTTGAAGCCGCCCAGCAGCCAGAAGGACAGGACACCGAGGGAGGAGACCAGAAAGGAGGGGTCCTGCCACCCCTTGACGAATTGGACAGACAGGCGATAGCGCACATGCTCGTCAAAGGCGTCCCAATGCCTCAGATAATCGCCATCTACAAAGAGAACAGGAGAAAGGCGATCAACAAGATTGCGGAAGACATTGAGAAAGGGAACATAGTCCTCTTCAATGGAAAGTGGATGAAGGCCGAGGACGCGATGCACATGGACACGTCGAAGACCGGAGAGGCCGCGAAAGTGGCCGCTTCATCGGCGGTCATAGGAACGGTGACGAGGCCGCCGCCACCGACCCCTCTTGGCCTCAGCAACGCTTAAACAAGGCGGACAGGGAATTGCCGCCGTGAACGCTCTCAAGGCCCTAGTGATGGACCTGACCTCTATGAGGAGCTCCGTCGTGCTCAACGACATGGACGCCCGCACCCTGAGCATCCTGCTCTCCGACAGGGTCATGGTCCGCCGGGGCGCTTCCACCCTGAACGCCATCGTGGAGACCTCTCGTTCGCTCGTCCCCCAGGGAAGCATCGGCCTCTACAGGGACTAGGCCAAGGCGCTCGGCGTGTCCAGCGGCGAAGTGGTGGAGATAGAGCTGGCGCCGATGCCAAAGAGCATCCAGTTCATCAAGAAGAAGATCTCGGGAGAGGCGCTGTCAGCCGAAGAGATCTCCTCCATCGTGCAGGACGTCGTCGCCTACAACCTCAGCGACCTCGAAGTGGCCTCATTCCTGTTCGCGTCCCATTTCAAGGGCCTCACCATGGACGAGACGGAAGCCCTTACGCGCGCCATGGTTGCGACGGGTGAGATGCTCAGCCTTCCAGGGACGGTGGTCGACAAGCACAGCATAGGGGGTGTGCCGGGCAACAAGATTTCGCTGCTGGTGGTGCCCATAGTCGCGGCGTCGGGCCTCTTCATCCCCAAAACGAGCAGCAGGGCCATCACTAGCCCCTCGGGGACGGCTGACACGATGAGCGTTTTGGCGGACGTGAAGTTCTCGCTCAAGGAGGTCGAGGAGATGGTCATGAAGGTCAACGGCTGCATCGTGTGGGGAGGCTCGCTCAACATAGCCCCCGCCGACGACATCTTCATCAGGATCGAGTACCCGCTGCGAATCGACCCGAAAAGCCAGATGCTGGCTAGCATCATGGCGAAAAAGTGCGCTGTGGGCGCGAAGCACATAGTGCTGGACATCCCCGCTGGCAGGGGCGCCAAGGTGGCCGACGTGCCGGAGGCGGAGAGGCTGGCGTCGACCTTTATCGACCTGGGCCAACGCCTCGGAATCCAGGTCAAGTGCGGCATCACCTACGGCGGGCAGCCGGTGGGGAGGGCCATCGGACCAGCCTTGGAGGCCAGGGAGGCGCTCTCCGCCCTCATGTCACCTGACAACAACTCCAAGAGCCTGGTCCTCAAGTCCGCCTCCATCGCCGGCCTCCTTCTGGAATCGACGGGCAAGGCTTCCAGGGGAAGCGGCACGACGGCGGCGCTGGAACTGCTTCAGAAGAGGACGGCCCTCGATAGGTTCCTTTCGATCGTCGAGACACAGGGAGGGAAGAAGGGCGTGAAGCCCGACGACATAGGAGTGGGAGGCGAGGTGTACCGGATGCTATCGCCCAGTGACGGCTACATAACCCTCGTTGACAACCAGGGGATAGCGGACGTCGCGAGGGCGGCAGGCGCCCCCCAGGAGAAAGGGGCAGGGGTGCTCCTTCATGCAAAGCAGGGGTACAAGGTTGCGAGAGGCGACCTGCTCCTAGAGGTATATGCGGAGCGTACTTCGAAGCTTTCCCAAGCCGTGTCTATGGCCGAAGGGAGGACCCCCGTCCTGGTGGAAGGGATGCTTCTGAAGGAGGTCCCCGACTTCTGATTCGCCGGAGGGCCGACGCTTCTCTCACATCCGTCTGATGGAACTACTCCGTAATCCCATCCAAGCTTCGTAGCATCTCATCAGGTATTTTCACTACCGAATGTTCTCCCCTCCTGACAGGAACCTGACTCAACCTAGCTGTAGACCAACTGAAGCCCGCATTTAGGGCAATCCCCCGCATCGTCCGGTATCGTGAGGCCGCATCTTGGGCAGTTCTTCAATTGCTGGCCCACGGGCGGCGCCGCCCCACTACTTGGTTCGACGCCAGATCCGTGACAACGCGGACATACGACTGCCTTGTCCGCATACCACATATCAATCCCGATCGAGGGATTTCCCCCGAGTCGAAGATGACTTCTCAGGACCCGGCCTCTGCCGCCGCACTGAATGCATTCCGGCATCGTCATGATCTACTCATATGACTCCTAAAAACGTTCTTTTGAGTAGTACACACCCTATTCAGGCACTGCACTCTGGCTGCTCTCGAACCGACTTCAATAGCTATAAGTCATCTGGTTTGTTGAGGATTAACACGTGAGTCTGGTAGACTCACCTGGGTTGTCCACGACCGAGCTCGTCCAGGGTCATGGTCGCCCCCGCCGCTCTGAGCCTTTCGAGATGACTGGCCCAGAAGTGAGAGTGGATAGCCTTGGTATTG
>JBEKZX010000013.1:0-44075 GCA_049509455.1 Conexivisphaerales archaeon | reverse complement strand
AATAATGATGCATCTCTTAACCTTATTGCATTTGGATATGGGAATCATGTGATTTGAGGCAGATTGGTGAATTCCTCCAGCGTAGTTGAACAAAAGTAGGGCGGAAGGACAGGGTACGTGGTCCAAGCCTGTCCTCAGGCAGAGTTCCGTCCTTGGCGGCAGGATTTCGGAAGCTGGGCTTCAAACCCTTAAGACGAGGTCGAGGCCACTCCCAGTTCGTTGAGATACAGGATAACGCTACAAAACGTGCGGAAATATGAGGCCGTCATTTTCAGGGAATTTGACGAGCCAGAATTGCCCAACGATACGACTGTCACCGAAAGAAAGCTGATCTCGATTGCAAACGCTCACTCGGCTATTCTTGAAGAGATGAAAGGAAATCCCTATTTTGATGTTGTTCGCATCGAAGAAGCGCCTAAAGATTCGCCTGAGCGGAAGTACTGAACAGATGCAGTCTGATGCCGGCGACCGACTAGTCACAAACCGATAATCAGGGCTCATCAACCGAAGTCTCAGAACCCCAGGCCGTTACGCTTATAGAGAGTAATGCCGTAAAGAACATCAGATGACCGAAGACCTCAACCCGATGCTTGACAAGGTAAAGGAATACCTTGAATCGAATGGGATGAAACCATTCTTTGGCTTGGTCAGCAAGGATCAAGATATCAAGTCGCAAGATGTGGTAATCTGGGATTACAGGAACGGCGACTGGAAAGCCTTCATCGAAGTGGCCAAGAACGAGGGTGTGAAGACCGTCATCATCGATACATACATAGGATCAGCCATTCGCGAAGGCGCACTCGGCTATTTCAGGTTAGGCTGGCTCAAGGAACATAGACTGTTCATCTTCACTAAATCCGCTGATTGGTGGTCAGGACACGATGCGGAAAAGCATTGGTGACGATTCCCTTCATACTACACTATGACGCTGAGCCGAGGATGACGACACAGAGGCTAGGCTCGGCGTCCTAGGCCCCTATGGACATGGGGCCGGTGAGTAGTGCCGCCCGCGCGGATCGAGACCCCTTTCGGCTAGCGTCTACGTGCAAAGGGCGTTCAGGACGGCCGGATTGTTCAACGTCAATAATACGAGGCCTCCTTCATGGTGTCGCGCACAAAGGCGGAACGGTTATAGAGCGCACCGGCTCCTCAAGATCAGATGTCTCGGCTAGCTTCAGGCGAGGGAGCCAAGCCTAGTGACCTCAGGAGATCGTCCGAGGTGCGCACTTGAGCGACATCACGGACTCCGGAACTGGAGCGCAGCCCGCCGAGGCTGTGTTCAGGTCCATCTTCGAGAGGGCCGCCGTCGGCATAGCCGTGGTGGACCTTGAGCACACCATCAGGGACGCGAATCCCGCGCTGTGCAAGGTACTAGGGTACAGGCTCGACGAGCTTAAGGGGATGAAGTCGGATGTCATCATCCACCCCGAAGACGCGGCAAGTACCATGGCCGCCTATTCGGAGCTCCTGGCCGGGCGCACGGAAAGCCACCAGGCAGAGGTCAGGTTCCGCACTAAGGACGGGCTCGTGCGCCTAGGGCAAGTAACGATCTCGGTGGTCAGGGACGCCGACCTTTCCCCGTCCTCCGTAGTGGTCACGGTGGAGGACATCACCGAAAGGAGGGAGATGGAGGAGGCCCTCAGAGAGAGCGAGGAGCGCTTCCGTTCCTCCTTCGACCACGCCGTCAGCGGCATCGCGCTGGTCGACCTGGAGGACAACTATATGCGAGTCAACAAGGCCTTCTGCGACATGCTGGGCCGTTCAGAGGAAGAGGTGATCCAAGTGGGCTTCAAGGCCTTGACTCACCCCCCTGACCTCGAGGCCAACATGAAGCTGAGGCGCCAGCTCTACGCCGGTGAGATTCCGGCCTACATGATGGAGAAGAGGTACATCCACAAAGACGGGCACTTGGTGTGGGCACTGCTGAGCGCTTCTGGCGTGCGCGATTCAGCAGGGAAGCTGGTTCACACCATCAGCCAGGTCGAGGACATCACGGCCAGGAAGCTGGCGGAGGCGGACCTGAAGAGGTACAGCGACAAGCTGGAGGAGATGGTCAAGGAGAGGACCAGGGAGCTCAACGAATCCAACAGGCAGCTGCTCAAGGCGGAGCGACTTGCCGCCATAGGGAGCGTGGCCGCCCAGGTGGGCCATGACCTAAGGAGCCCCCTCACCGCCGTGCGGACCAACCTGTTCTACGTCCAGAACACCCTCCCGGAGAAGGAGAAGACGAAACTGGAAGAGGTGCTCAAGTCCATGGACGACAGCCTGGTCCACGCCAACGGCATCATCGCCGATCTCTTCGACTACTCCAAGAAGACGAAGCTGAAGATGGAGGAGCTGGACCTCGGCAAGGTGCTCAGGTCGGCCCTCAGGCAGATTTCGTTCCCCGCCCACGTCCAGCTCGTCACCAAACCATTCCGCGACGCGCCGATCTCCGGAGACGCCACCTACCTGGTCAGGATCTTCCAGAACATCATCTTCAACGCCATCGACGCCATGCCCAAGGGAGGGACCCTCACGATCGGGATGGTCGTACGCAAGAACAGGGTCCTGCTCACCTTTGCGGACACCGGCCAGGGGATATCGAAGGAGAGCATGGGGAGGCTCTTCACACCCTTCTTCACGACGAAGCCGAAGGGCACGGGCCTGGGGCTGGCCATCTGCAAGAGGCTCGTGGAGGCCCACCACGGCACGATCTCCGTGAATAGCGAGCTTGGGAAGGGGACTACTCTCGCGCTCACATTTCCTTTGACGCGGAACCCTGCCGGCTAGGAGGCTCACATGTTGGAGGTCCCTGCGCCGCCACATGTAGAACGCGGAAAGGCGGGAGACGGGGGAGCCGGGGGCGACGTCGTCGCAACCCGTGAAGCATCCCGCGAAGTCTTGACTAGGCTAAGATGACCGGCAGAACACACGCTGGTTGCTCCGGTCAATTCTGACTTGTTGGATACGCATCGCTCAATTAGGCACATGACAGATACATCCTAGCTACATAGAGAAGTTGGGCTATTTCAAAATCGGGGATGCCGAGGCCGCCCAAGAGCCCGAAGCTTATATCTCAGCAGGACCCCATCTACCCGTGAAATGTCAAACGAAAGGGATCCCTCCTTCAAGAGGGCTGTGACCCTACTCATTTCTGCGCTGCACATTGAGGGCCCGCTAGGGGACCTTGCCCTCGCCCAGCTCATCCTCATTGGAGGGAGATGCAGATCCTATGTCGTCTCATTCCTGGAGGAGGAGCTTTCGCTGAGGGAGGATTACAGGAGGCTGTATGACGAGCTCGCCAAGAGCGGCGGCGTGGTCTCTCCCATGGACCGCAAGCTGTTGGCCGAGCTGGTGGCCAAGCATGGTTTCGTCGGTGAGGACGGAACCCAGAAGCCGTTCACCCCCGCCGACCTGGAGCTGCACGGGAAGGAGCTCCTCGGAGGGTACGACTACGCTCACCAACCGCGCGGATACCTGACAGCCGTCCAGCGGTGCTGCGACCTGCTGGGCCTGCTGGGGTACCCTGAGACTGCCGGCGTCCTGAAGAGGGTCGCCAGCGCATTCGGAGACGCGGTCCCTCAGGCCCCCCAAGCGATTGAGAGGCTGAAGCTGAGGGGCACCCGCACTCTGTAGGCAGATCCCGCTAGTCGATGAGAACGCCTTGACAGGTCGCACAGCCTTGGACCTGAAGGTAGTGACCGCGGTGAGTCAGGGGGCCTAGTGGTGAGAGTAGATAGCCCTGATGGAAGCTAGAATGGTGGCGGGGCGGATTCGTGGCCATCTCGATGCTAAACTGCCCCTCTCAACCGACTTGACCCTCACGCTCTAACAGGGATAGGTACTTGGAATGCTCAAATCTGAAACTGACATCGGCCGCTAGGTAAGCTATCTTATGCCATCGTCAGAGGTGCGCAGGTGCTCGGGGGAGAAGGTGTCTCGCTTGAGGGAGAAGGTGGCTCTGGAGCGATCGGCGCCTCCGATGCCTGACTCGGCGAAGGCTGCCTTCTCCGCTTGACTAGTACTACACCAAGAACAGCGACAGTGGCGATGGCTATTCCTGCAACTGCAAGATACAACTGAGTCGAGTCAACAGCCCACGTAGCTGTGATGGTCTTAGGAGAATCGACGGTCACCGACGCCGTGCTGTCCTTGGCGGCGGAATCTCCGGACCAGCCTGTAAACACATGGTAGGCAAGGAACCCCGCCGACACGCTGGAAGGCGACAGAGAGAAGGAGGCGGTGGAACCAGAGTCATACCATCCTGCGCCAGCGAAAGTGCCATACTCCGAACTGACCGCAACGTAGTACTGCGTCTTCCATGAAGCGGATTCCGATACGGGCCCCGCCAAGACGACATAGCCAGGATTGTTCGATCCCGAGTAGCTGCCTGACCAGGTTGAGAAGACGTATTGAGTGCCCGTCCCTCCCGCTGCAGGGGTGGTGACGCTGAAGGAAACATTTGTGCTGGCGTCATACCAGCCAGCCCCTTGGGGGTTGCCATAGCCTGAAGCGACAGTGAGGTAGAATTGCGCCTGCCAGTTGGCCGTGATCGTCTTCGCCCCACTTATCGTGACATTACTTGGGTTGCCTATACCCGTAAAATCTCCAGTCCAGTCCGTGAAGACGTATCTAATCCCAGTGCCTCCTGAAGCTGGACTCGTAACGCTCGCGCTGGCATTCGTTCCAGAGTCGTACCAGCCTGCCCCCGTCGGGCTACCGTATGACGAGCTCACTGTAAGATAGTATTGGGTCTTCCAGGTGAATGTGACGTTGGAGGCCACCGTGATCGTATACGAGTCGGAAGAGCCTGAGCCTGAACCAGCACTACCAGTTCCAGTGTAACCCGTGCAGGCATATTGTATTCCTGTACCCCCAGACACAGGGGTGGTGACGGACGTGGAGGCCGTGGTTCCAGAATCATACCATGTTCCGTTGTCTGTCGGAGAATCGTTTGGTGAATACACATACTGCTGATATTGGGTCTTCCAGTTCGCGGTTTCGTTGACCGGGTTGTTCATGGTGACGGAATTTAGACTACTGCTTCCAGTGTAAGAACCTGACCCGGCACCGCTCCAAGTCGTAAAGACATGCCGCTGTTGTGTTCCTCCTGAAACGGATGTCGTCAGGCTGAAGGTCGCCGACCCACCAACGTTGTACCAGCCAGCCCCTTGGGGAGAACCATAGCTCGAAGTGACCGTAAGATAGTATTGCGTCTGCCAGCTGTAGGTCGTGCTCGATGGTTGTAGGATGGTGAACGAGCTAGACGAGCCGCCACCGCTTGGGGCCCGTCCCTCCTGAAGCGGGGGAGGCCACGCTTGAGGCCGCCGTCGTTCCAGTATCGTACCAGCCAGCGCCGCTCGGAGAACCATAGCTCGAAGTGACGGTGTAGTAGTATTGTGTCGTCCAGTTGGCGGTTTCCGTGATGGCGGCGTTCATCGCAGCGGAGCTGGAGGCACTCGAACCCGAATAGCTACCCGACCCATCTCCGTTCCAACTTGAGAAGAGATACTGGATCCCCGTTCCACCCGACACCGTCGTAGGGGACACATTAAAAGGTGCGGGGCTCCCTGCATCGTACCAGCCCTGGCCCGTGGGGGAACCGTAGCTCGAAGTGACCGTAAGATAGTATTGAGTGTTCCACGAGGCCGTCTCAGTTATGGCGGCGTTCATCGCAGCGGAGCTGGAGGCACTCGAACCCGAATAGCTACCAGACCCATCTCCGTTCCAACTTGAGAAGAGATACCTGATCCCCGTCCCGCTAGATTCGGGGGTAGTGACGCTGAAGGACGCACTGGCTCCAGAACTATACCAGCCTGCACCCTGGGGGCTACCATGGGACGAATTGACCGTGAGGTAGTACTGGGTCTGCCAGTTGGCGGTCTCGTTGATTGGGTTGCTCATCGTCACCGATTCATAGTCGGTCGAGCCCGAATAGCTATCGGTCCCCGATCCCGTCCAAGTCGTGAAGACATACTGAGTGCCTGTCCCACCTGAAGCCAGGTGCTTGCAGACTCGTTAATGGCGTTGTTCATCGTCACCGAGCCTGGGTTATTCGTGCCGCTGTAACTCCCTGCTCCTGCCCCAGTCCAGACTGGGTAGGCGTACTGGACTCCTGTGATTCCTGCCTGTGGGGTTGAGATTTGGAAGTTCGCAGTCGTGCTGGCGTCGTACCAGCCAGTTCCAGTAGGGCTTCCGTGAGTTGACGAGACGTTGAGATAGTACTGGTTGTTGTAGCCGAAGACGGTTGTCCAAGATGAACTGACCGTCCCAGACGTTGTTTGGGCCGCTACCCACTGTTCCGAAGGTGAACTACCATTTAGCGGATTTGGAGTAACTGACCACGCTTGGGAGTCGTCAGCCCAATACCCCGCTGTGCTCCCTGTCACCGTGACGCTCTGGGGTGATCCAAATTGGTAGTATGAGAACGAAGGAGCTGAAGGCGAACCACCGCCTGAAATTGAGTATGAAACTGTCTCGTAGTATTGGTGGTAGTAGGTGAAGGCCGTGGTCGTCGCACCGGACACCGTCCCTGACGTCGTCTGTGCCGTATCCCATGTCTCGGATGTCCCTGAACCTGAGAGGGGATCAGTGACCGACCATGATTGCCCGCTGTCCGTCCAATAGGCCGTCGCGGAACTGGTGAGTGTGGGGGTGTAGCCACTCCCGAATTGAGTAGCCGTCAACGTTGGAGCCGTCGGACTCCCTCCTCCCGAAATGCCGTACGAATAGGTCAAGGCGTATTGGTGGTAGTACGTAGCAAAGAACGAGGCACTGGACCCGACCACGCCGGTCGCGGACTGGGTGGCCCACTGTTCGTTCCCGGACGATCCGGGCAATGGATTCTGAAACGAATACGACGAACCTGCGTCCACGAAGACGGAGGAGCCGAGCGTAACGAATACGGGTGACCCGAACTCGCTGACGCTCACGCTTGGCTGAGAATAGCCGCTCCCGCCGTTTGCTACAGCATAGTAGAAGGACACCTGGAACTGATGGAAATATACGAAGCTCAACGTCGTGCCGTTCGCGGCAGTGCCGCTAGTCGGCTGTTGCGTGTCCCAGGTCTCATTCGAAGTCGAGCCGAGCAGCACGCCGTTCACGCTCCACGTGGACCCGCCGTCCATGTAGATGGTGGTAGGGGTAGTGGAAAGCTGGATGCTGTACTGAACTCCACCGAAAGTGTAGTTGAAGGATGGCGGAGAGTACCCACTTCCCCCGCCTCGGACCGAGTAACCGACAGTGACCGTGACGGGACCGTTCCCTCCTGTCATGAACAGATACGCGTCTGAAGCTTCCGTGGCGCCGTTCGATGAGAGGTACTGCAACGTATTCGGATCACTGTAAGCGACGGGACCGCTCGTGGAGGCCGAGAACAGCGATTGACCGGTACCCGGATTCCATTCATCCATCCACATCCAGGCAGAGGATTTTGCGTTGCTGCTGTCCGAATACGTCACGGCTGCCTCTCCCCCGTAATAGGCGGAGGAGTGCCACCATTCCGTCATGAGCCCGGTGAAGTAACCGTTACGGTTCTCTGGCGATGAAGCGAGACCCACGAAAGAAGAAGAACCCTCCTGGCTGAATGTCTGTTCGGCGCCTGCCCCCGTGCTGTAGTCATATGCCAGCATAACGACGTTCCCGCCCGAGAAGTACAGGTTAAGGGTGACCGTATCCCCCTGGTTGACTGTCCCAGAGAAGGACGATAATCCGCCTCCACTCGCGGGGTCGATTGAATTGCCACCTGGGCCAAAGACTTCATAGTTCATGCTGAAGCCTGAATTGTAGCTGCCGATGCCGAAACGCGTGTAAGGCCAGTTCCAAGAGAGCCCTACTTGATACCAGTATCCCGTGTCGGTAAGACCATTCAGCAGATAGGCTGGTCCGTACCCATTGCTGTCCGCCTGAGCCACGGCGGTAACGTTGTAGGCGATGCTGGTGAAGCTCTGAGCCAAAGTCAGTCCCAGCTGCTCGTCGTAGATTGCGGGTGGGAGATTCTCGACGGGAGAATCTTGGCTGTTCGCAGGCGATAGCTCCAATCCAGCCAATCGATGGCCTTGCGGTTGCTCAGTCACAGGATCGGAGCTGACAGATGCCAGGATTGTGGGACGGCATAGCGAGCAAGTGTAAGAACCGGCTGATCCCGATGCGGTTGAAATGTCAGCCACCGCTGCGGTGGCATTCACTACAGACGGCGTCGCTCCCAAGGCGCCCACATGAGGGGCTGCCAGACCAATGGCGATGAGGAGGACAGCGATTAGCGCTTTCTGGTTCATTGATCCCGTAGCCAAAGTACAGCTACCAGGACCGAAGTGATAAGAGTCTTCTGTCTGAATCGTTCTCTCAGGCTGGGATAGGGGCACAGGATGCTATCCCCAAGGCGGACTCCGCTGACGCTCAGGGCTGCGTTCGACGAGCCCAGCTGCTAGTGCTCCGACGCCCTCCTCGATGAACGGCTATCTTTCGGGGACGAGTTCTCTTATCTGCACCACGTTGGCGGCCGGCTTCTTCTTCTTCAGCGTCCCAGCCTTCCATATGGCCAGCGCCTTGAGCTGCTGTATGGCGAAGGCCGGGTCCACACCCTTCGGGCATACGTCGCTGCAGGTGCCTGCGAAGTGGCAGTTCCAAAGGCCGTGGCGGGAATCCAGTACCTCCATCCTCTTGTTTTGGGCGCCGTCCCTTGTGTCCGCGATGTACCTGTACGCCTGGCCCATGGCCATGGGGCCCAGGAAGGCCTCGTCCGTGGCGTTGGTCGGACACGCCGAGTAGCAGAGGCCGCACTTGATGCAGTTGGAGAACATTAGGAAGTCGATCACCTCGTCTGGCTTCTGCATGTACTCCCTGTTCAGGTTAAGGTCGACGTCCTCCCTGACGATGTATGGGAGCATGGAGCGGTGCTTCTCGAAAAAGACGGAGAAGTCCGTGACGAGGTCCCGCGTGACTGGCATGTTGTTCATGGGCCTCACGACCACCTTGTCCTTGCCGAGGTTCTCCACCTGCGTCTTGCAGGCCAGCATCTCCTTGCCGTTGATCACCATCCCGCAGGAGCCGCAGACGGCCATCCTGCAGGAGTAGCGAATTGAGAGCGATGGGTCCAGCCTCTCCTTGATGTAGAGCAGCGCGTCGAGGACGGTCGTCCCCTTGAATATGGGGACCGCATAGTCGGAGTACCTGACGCCCTCGCCCTTGGCCGGGTCGAACCTGAAGACTCGGAAGGAGACGTCCCTGATGCGCTTCCCCAGCCCCTCCATGACCTTGGGGTCGAAGTGGAGAGGGACGATGGGCACGTCTCCCTTGTCCTGGGACATCAGCCGGTCACCCCCAGGATGAATACCAGTATGGTCAGCGTCCCCCAGATGAAGGTCACCGAACCCCCGAGCAGCATGAGCCAGGAGACAGCCTTTTCATAGGTCCTCCCCTGGTGGAGCTCGATGAGCACCTTCCTGAAGCCGTTGAATACGTGGAAGCTGAGGAGCACGAGCAATAGCTCGAAGAGCAGCCCGTAGGCCAGGTAGACGGACTTCACCGAGCTGTACTGCAACGACGTGGGGAGGCCACCAGGCTGCAGGGTGAGGAGCGCGAAGTGCATGGCTCCCAGCACGAGGATGCCGGACCCGGTTATGTACTGGAGTAGCATGAACCTTGATTCTCTCAATCTTATACCCCCAAAGCTAACACGAAGAGCTGGTAGAAGGCGAACGCCATCAGCACGAACGACAACACGACGATGGCGATGCCTAGGGGCCTCTGGATGCCCCTGAGGCTGCTGGGCAGGAAGGGGTAAGTGGGCCTCTCAACCGTGCCGATGAGCCAGCCCTGCTCCGACATTATGAGGCGCGCGCCGTTCAGGCTGTGAAAGACCGCCGCCGCCGCCACAAGGAGGAGCCCGGTGTGGAAGGCGTAGTTGGTCAGGGAGCTCATCAGGTTGTTCCATTGGGCAGGCTGGTTGTTGAGGAAGGCCTGGGCGGCGTTCCCCGTCTCCCAGATGTGCAGCACGAAATATATGCCCACGCCCACGCCGGTGATGCGGTGCATGGCGTAGAGCCACCTCTCGACGTTCCGGTTCCAGAACTTGATCCAGCCTCTGTAGATGCCCGCGTTGTTCTTCTTCTCCATCACAGTGTCCTGTCCCATCTCGACCACCGCCTCAGTACTTCCTCTCCATGGGAGCCCACTTGGTGATCACCACCGGCATGTACTCCACCTTCGGACCTTCGGGGGTATAGTATACGATGGAGTGCTTCAGGAAGTTCACGTCGTCCCTCTTCGGGTAGTCCTTCCTGGCGTGTCCTCCCCTCGACTCCTTCCTCAGGAGGGCGGAGGTCACCACGGCCTCGGCGACCTCCAGGAGGTTGCCCACCTCCAGCGTCCCCGTGAGGTTGGTGTTGAAGTTCTTGGACTTGTCCTCCACCTTCACGCGCGCATACCTCGCGCGCAGCTCTTTCACCTTCTTGAGGGCCTCCGTAAGCCCATCTTCCGTCCTGTAGACGTAGACGTTGCTGTCCATGGCGCTCCAGAGCTCCTTCTTTATCGCATAGGGGTCCTCCCCCTGCTCCCTTCCGAGGAGGTCGACGAAGACGCGATGCTCCTCGGCCTCCAACCTCTTCGCCGGAATGCCCAGCGCCGTGGCTCCACCCATTATGTACCGGGCCGCCCTCTCCCCTGTCAGCCTTCCGTACACCAGGCAGGCCGTCGTCGAATTCGAGCCGAGGCGGTTCCCCCCGTGGACGCTGACGCAGGCGCATTCGCCGGCGGCCCAGAGACCCTTGGCCGAGGTCTCCCCGTTGATGTCCACGTTGATCCCTCCCATGCTGTAGTGGGCCACAGGTCGGATGGGGAGCGGCGCTTCGAGTGGGTCGATGCCGACGAAGTTGTGGCCCAGCTCGATCATCATGGGCAGCTTCTCCTTCACCCTCTCCGCGCCGATGGGGCTGAAGTCGAGGAGGACGTAGTCCAGCCCGTTGGGGCCCTTGAACCCGCGCCCCTGCTCGACCTCGGTGACTATGGACCTAGAAATCAGGTCGCGAGGGGCCAGCTCCATCTTCTCGGGGGCGTACCTCTTCATGAAGCGCTCCCCCTTACTGTTGACCAGGATCCCACCCTCTCCCCTCACGGCCTCGGTGATCAGTATCCCTGAAGGGACGAGCCCGGTTGGATGGAACTGCACGAACTCTACGTCCTTCAGCGCGATGCCGGCCCTGTACAGGGCGGCGGCGCCGTCGCCCGTGACGCTGTGGCTGTAGGTGGTGAAGCCGAAGAGTCGCCCTAGCCCTCCCGTGGCCACGATGACGGCCTTGGCCGCGAAGCCCACCAACTCCCCCGACCTCATGTTAATCGCCGTGATCCCCCTGCATACTCCCCCCTCGACCACAAGGGATGACATGAACCACTCTTCGTAGAAGTGGATCGAGGTGTACTTCAGGAGGGTGTCGTAGAGGGTCTGCATCTCATAGAAGCCCGTCTTGTCGGCAGCGTAGGTGGCCCGCGGGAAGCTGTGCCCTCCGAAGGGCCTCTGGGCGATCCTTCCGTCGGGCCTCCTGCTCCAGGGCATCCCCCAGTGCTCGAGCCTCAAGATCTCCTCTGGAGCGAGCTTGACGAAGAGCTCGACCACGTCTTGGTCGGCCAGGTAGTCGGCGCCCTTGACGGTGTCGAAGGCGTGCAGCTCGACGCTGTCCTTTTCGTCGGTGTAAAGCACCGCGGCGGTCCCCCCTTCGGCGGCGACGCTGTGAGCCCTCATGAGGTGGACCTTGGACACGATGGCGATGTCGAGCTTCCCTTCGCTGACTATGGCCGCCTGGATGGCCGCCCTCAAGCCTGCAAGCCCCGCGCCGACGATGACCAGATCATGGTTGATGGTCTGCGTCCAAATCACCGAGACGTTACTTTGGAAGTTATTCAGGTCTAAATAGTTTGTGTCAGGGAGATTGTTGCGGCCTTTGCGCCGTTTCTTGCATTTATTTCAGTCCTTGCCCTCATGCTCGCTGAGCCGGCGGCGATGATGCTCCTCCACTTGCGGCTTTCGCTAGAGCCTGGCGGAGGGAGAAAAAGGACGTCCGTGGAGCTCGTCCTGCTCAGCCTATGACGAAGGTGACCGTAATCTGGGCGGTCTCACTCGCGGGGCTCGCGTTGAATTGAGGGGTCTGGGAGGTGTCGTACGGGGATGCGACGTACTTGAGGACCGGCGGGCTGTAGTTGTCAACTTCCTGGACGCTCTGCACCCCCAGCACCTGAACGCCGAGGCTCTGGGCCAGGATCTGGGCCTTCCCCTTGGCATCGGCGGCGGCTTGGGCGAGGGCCTGGTTCCTCAGGGTGGCCGCGGCGGCGTCGCTCAGCGAGAAGCTTACGCCGGCGATGTCGTTGGCGCCGGCCTGGACCGCGTCAACGATGAACCCTGCCGCCTTCGTCCCCAGGGACGAAGCGGTCGCACCGGCGATGGTCTCTTCGAACTGGAGGCTGTAGATCACCCTGTAGTCCTGGAACACGGCCGGCCCGCTGGAGGGGTAGTAGTACTCGGGGTAGATGTCAAGAGAGCTGAGGGTCAGAAGTGAGGTGTTGTACCCGTCCTGCTGGAGGGCGGCCAAGAGCGTGCTGTAAACAGCGTTGGCCTTCTGCATGGCAGAGTTGGCGTTGGCGTCGACCCCCACCACGTCCAGCGAGACGCTGTAGGTGTCAGGGGTGCCGTAGACCGTGCCGCTCCCTTCGACCACCATGGTCGTCGTAGCGTTGGTTGTGGTGTCCGCCCTTGAGGGCGACGTCATCGACACCACCGCCAGGGCGCCCACCATCGAAAGCGCCACCACTAGCAACGTGAGGACCTTGTACCTGTCTTGAAGCATTCCTTATCCGCACCTCCACTCACTTCCCTTCTCCCGAAGTTAACGCTACGCAGAAGAACGTCCCCGCCTCCGGCGTTCTACGGTCGAGAACGGATGGCGCGGCAAAGCTTTAATCGGAACACCGTCTCACCAAGGTCGTCTTGAAGCGCGACGACCGCCTTTCGGCCTCCACGGTCAAGGTCTACGTCATGCTCCTCAAGAAGGGGGAGGGGGGAGGGGTCCGAGAGGTTCAACGCGCCCTGGGCTTCAAGAGCCCCAGCGTTGCCTACTATCATCTCAACAAGCTCATCGAGATGGGGCTCGTCAAGCAGGATCAGTTCGGCGCCTACGTGGCCGAAAGGAAGGTGGACGCCAGCGCCCTGGGACCCTTCCTGCTCGTGGGATCGGTGCTCGTGCCTCGCTTCGTCTTCTACGCTGCCTTCTTCTCGACCTTCCTCATTGGATACGTCTTGGTCTATGGTCTGAGGTCCAGCGTCGAAGTCATAGCCGTCTCCGCCCTGGCTTCAGCCTTCTTCTGGGTCGAAGCGCTTCTAGCTTGGAAGAGACGAAGCTTCTAACGGTACGTCGTCGAGCCCTTCTCCTTCTCCTTCTCCTTGTCCTTCCTTATGAGTTCCTTCGGGATGCTGACAATCCTGATGGAGTTGGAGTTCTGGATGCCATAAACGGGGAGCCCTGTGTTCGGGTCGTTGCCCACTCTGAAGACGGCGGTCACCACGCTTCGGAACTTCAATACGCTTCCGTCCTTGAGCTTCAAAGTGACCCAGCTGTCCTCCCCCTCGGCTTCGAATTCGACTAGCTCGCCGCCCTGAGGCGGCATCGGCATTGGCATCGGCATGGGCACGCCCAAAACCCGTACACCTGAAACGTCCCGGCCAAGGGTCTCTATAAGCCTTCTGCCGCGCGCTACGAATCTGCCCTGCCGACGCGCGCGGGCTCGACCATCGCACGCTTTATGATGGCCGCTTCCGGCTGCTCACTTCGGGTTCCGTCGTGCCTCCCTCCGGTTTCGGCTATTGGTTGCTCCACTAAGGCTGGTGAGTGGTTTTCCCGATCCGCTTAGACCGAGGCAAGGAGCCTGGGATCAGGCTCTCTTTTGGTTTGCCGCCATCGAGCAGAGACCGTTGGCAGGGCCCCAGAGCTGTTCTACGGGTTAGAGCTTAATCGGCAGGTCCCCATAGGCATGCCAGACAGATAATGCGAGCCAACATGGCTCCAGCCACCGCCCGGGGGCTGGCCCTCGCCGTCCTCCTAGGGGTGGTACTGGCCGCCGCCTCAGTGGGCGTTCTGGCGGAGGTCCCGCCTTCCGCCCAGCTCACCAGCGCTCCTCAACTCGGCACTGGAGCGAACCAGACTGGCTCGGCAGGAAGCAAGGTCAACAGCTCCTTCTCCACTCCCTCCATCGTTAGCGGCACTTCCTACACTGGTACCACCGTCTCGGGTGCCTCGCCCACGACCGCCAACTCCACCTCTCCGCCCTTCCTGTCGGTCAACGACGTTGCGTCTGCGATAACGGGGCTGATGAAGGGCACCGCGAACTCCAGCCTCTCCCAGAACGCTTCAGCCGCCACCGGGAACGGACCCGTGATGGCGAGCCAGACGAGTTCTGACGTGAAGGCCCTCGCCTTCAAGGACCTTTTCGCATTCGGAGCAGCCATCGTCCTGGCGCTGGCCGCACTCCTTGTGGTCCGGCGCAGGATGTCTTAGCAAGCGGCTGCTGCGAAACGTTCTTTAGAAGTAACGGTTCCCTCCTCCCCAGATTGGAATGGGCAAGCCAAAAATATTGGTGAGCAACGATGACGGGCCCACCAGCAGGGGGCTTCATGCGCTGGTGCGCGCCCTCCTGGACGTGGGCGAAGTGATCCCCGTCGTCCCTGAAGGCCCCAGGAGCGGCACCTCCATGAGCCTCACCTTCCACAAGCCCCTGAGGATCAGGGAGGTCCAGATCGCCGGCGAGAAGGGATACGTGATTTCAGGGAGCCCCGCTGACGCCGTCATGATGGCACTCAACAAGGTGCTCCCAGAGAAGCCGGACGCCATGGCCTCGGGCATCAACATAGGGGACAACACTGGCCTCCAGGACGTCTATGCCAGCGGGACCGTCTCGGCAGCCCTGCAGGCCGCCCTGTCCGGGATCCCTGCGGTGGCCTTCTCCATGCAGATATCGGAAAGCGTGATCTTCTCGCCCACCGATGCCAAGGCCGACTTCGGCATCGCGGCCTTCCACGCTAGGAAGGTCATGCACTGGCTGGTTCAGAACAAACTCCCCGAAGGCGTGAACTTGCTCAACGTAAACGTCCCCGCCAACGCAGCGCTCAATACGAAGGCAGTGTTCACGCAGTTGGCCCTGCACAAGTACGAGAACTACATCGTCGAACGTCTCGACCCCCGGGGGAAGCCCTACTACTGGGTTTGGGGAAACAGGCTGAAGAAGTACGACGAAGGCAGCGACGCCAAGGCCATCATCGAGGATAGCCTCGTCTCGGTAACCCCGCTCCACATGAACCCCACCTGGTCTACGGCCGGAATGGAAGGTCTAATGAAGACGCTCAATGGTGGGTGACCTCAGCAGGTCGTCGATTCCGGCTCTGCCTTCGGCACGAACGGCCAGGGAGGGAACCTCCACGCTTGAGAGCGCGCCTGACACGTCCTAGCGTTGGGAGGCGACATGGCCGGGGTGCGAAACCTCAAGGCGTGAGGCAGGGACCTAGCCCTCGTTCCTAGACAACTGGCGAAGACCAGCAAACGCTTTATGCCTCCAATTTTCACCCGGCTCATGATTTGTCAGAAGCGAACCCCTCCGTCCTCGATTCCGAGATCGTCTTCAACGGCAGGAAGCTGAAGATTGTCCGCGACTCGCTCTCATGGGGGGGAGGGAGGAAGGCCGCGGTCGAAACCATAGTCCACCCGGGCGCGGTCGCGATCCTGGCCTTCACGCCCGACGGGAGGGTCATACTAGAGAAGCAATATCGCCATTCAGTCAAAGGTTACATCTACGAAGTCCCTGCAGGCACCCTTGAACCCGGGGAGGACCCAGCTCAATGCGCTTCGAGGGAGCTCCTCGAAGAGACCGGCTACAGGGTCGTCTCCCTCAGGAAGCTGGGGGCCATCTATCCGGCTCCCGGCTACAGCTCCGAAATCCTCTACCTCTTTACAGCCAAGGCCAGTAAGGCCGGTGGCCAGAGGCTGGAGGACGACGAGGCCATCACCGTCTCGTTGCACATGCCGGAGGAGGCCCTGAGACTGGTGATGGAGGGGGGAACCTTCGACGGGAAGTCGGCGCTCCTGCTCCAGATGGCCCTGGCCGACCCCACCCTCTCCGGCTAGGCTGCGCCGCCAGCTACGGGCTCCTTCAAGGTGCTGTGCTCGAAGGCTGCCGAGCCCGGCGAAAGGATCTTTTTGATCCGGTTGACACAGGTGGTCCCTTGGGCGAACCCCACCACCAGGAGGTTCTGCTTCAGTGTCTCCCTGGGCGACGCTACGTCCCCCGCCGCATAGATGTCGGGAACGCTCGTTTCGTAGTTGGAGTCCACGGTGATGCCCCTGGGGTCCATGGATATTCCCCACTGTTTGACTATGCTCAGGTCGGCTTTGTACCCGACCAGCACCAGGAGGTCGTCGCAGTCAACGGTCTCCGTGGCGTTAGTCTGGCAGTTCTTGATCACGACCTGCTTCACCCACCCGTCCCCCTTCACCTCGACCATCTCCGACCAGAGCCTAATCTCGATGTTGGAAGCGTGGAGGGCCTCCACGGACTTTTCGTGGGCCCTGAATACGTCCCTCCTGTGCACAAGGTAGATCTTCGACGCTATGTCCTTCAGGTGGAGGGCCCAGTCCACCGCCGTGTCTCCTCCCCCTATGATGACAACCTTCTTGCCCTTGAAGTCGAGGGGCTCCCTGACGTAGTAGTAGATGCCCTTCCCCTCCAGCTCGTTGACCCCGGGCGCTACGACCTTGTTGGGCGAGAAGGCCCCGATCCCCGTGGCGATGATGACCGCCCTGCCCAGATGCTTCCCCCTGTCGGTGATGATCTCGAACTGCTGCGCGCTCATCCTCTCTACGTGGAGCACGCGCTCCCCCAGGCAGATGGTGGGGTTGAACTGGGACGCCTGGGCCACGAGGTTGCTGATCATCTCCTTCCCGTTGACCGACATGAACCCCGGCATGTCGTAGATGAACTTG
Organism: Conexivisphaerales archaeon; assembly: GCA_049509455.1. Lineage (GTDB taxonomy): Archaea > Thermoproteota > Nitrososphaeria > Conexivisphaerales > DTJL01 > DATKKG01. Next base: position 27,078 of record JBEKZX010000013.1, on the reverse strand, counting down.
TCAGGGTAGAGAAGCGACACCTGGCCTCCAAGGGCCTCGGTGGCTTCGAGGAGCTTCACCTTGAGGTCCCTGAACCCCGCGTAGTAGACGGCGAAGAGGCCGATGGGCCCTCCTCCGATGATGATGACGTCGTAGAGCTCTTCGTCGGGGACGTACGACATTGTTACTTCAGCGGGTCTTATCGATTAGGTGCATTAATATGGATATCTTCATTCCTGACGGTTTCAGGGGAGAGAAGTTCAAAGAAATTCATTGACGGTCGCTGCCGCATTCAGGCGTCCCGCCTAGGGCAGGGGAGTGAACTTGTAGCCGTAATAGATGGTGCCCTTCTTGCCGTCTTCGGTGAGCTTCCTCAGCGTTAGCCTCACGGGCGTCCCGTTCTGGACGCTGGTGATGTCCACGTCCACTATCTGGGCCAGCAGCCTCTGGCCGTTGTCCAGCTCCACGAGCCCGAGGATGTACGGCGCGTAGCGCTTGAATTCGTCGGCCGGCTCCCTTAACACGGTGTGGGTGAGGAGCTTCCCCGTGTGGGGCATCTCGTGATCTCCCAACTCCTGCGAGCCGCACTTCCTGCATACCTTCACGGGGGGGAACCACTCCGCCCCACACTTCTTGCACTTCGAGCCCACCAGGTTGAAGTAGCGATCCTTCAGCCTCCAGTAGGATATGGGGTTGACCATCCTCAGGCCGCCCTCCTCAAAATGTGAATGAAGGTTGTCGTGTCCAGCCCTCCCATGTTGTGTGTGAGGCCGATCTTGGCCCCCTTAACTTGATTCTTCTCGGCCTTCTCAGAGAGCTGGAGGTAGGCTTCGGCCACCTGGTAGACACCGGTGGCGCCTACGGGGTGCCCCCTGCCCTTCAGCCCCCCGAAGGTGTTCAGCGGAAGCTCGCCCGTCAGGTCGAACCTGCCAGTGCTCACGTCATGGGGGGCCTTCCCAGGCTTGCAGACGCCGAGCGACTCGAGGGTGAGCGCGGCGGTTATGGAGAAGGCGTCATGCGTCTCCATGAAATCCATCTGATCCAGCTTCAAGCCAGTCCTCTCCAGCGCCCTCGTGGCGGCCGTCCTAGTGGCCAGGTAGTCCAGAGGGTCGGGCCTTTCGTATACGGAGAAAAGGTTAGCGGCCACTTCGCTGGCGAGAATCTCCACGGCCTCGGCGTGGAGCTCCTTGGCCTTCTTCTCGCTGAGAAGCAGAAGAGCCGCCGCCCCGTCGCATACGGGCGAGCTGTCCATCAGCCGAATCGGGTCGGATATCAAGGGGGATCGCAGGACGTCCTCCGCCGTTATTGCCTTCTTGAACATGGCGTGCTTCGAGAGGGCTGCGTTGCGATGGCCCAGGACGGGGAAGCCCGCCATCTCCTCCCTCGATATGCCGTACTTCTTCAGGTAGAGCGCATGGGTGATAGCGTTCAGGGAGATGAAGGTCCCTCCAGGGAACTGGGTGTATTCGGCGCTGTCGGCCATGGTCAGCGCTGCGGTGACGCGTCCAACTTCCATGTCCTTCATCTTCTCGACGCCGCAGACGAGGACCACGTCGCTCTCCTCCGCCTTGATGGAGAGGAAGGCGTTGTGCACCGCAGCTCCGCCCGATCCGCACGCTGCCTCCACCTTGTAGGCCGGCACTCCGATTAGGTTCAATTGGCTGGCAAGGAGGGCGCCAAGATGCTCCTGGCTGGCCCCGACGCCGCTAAACATGTTGCCCACGATCACCCTGTCGGGCTTCGCATCGGGAAGCGCGTTCATAGCTAACAGGGAGGCCTCGGCCATGAGGTCAAGGATGGACTTGCTCCAATGCTCGCCGACCTGGACCAGGCCGGCGGAGGCGACGAAGACCTTGCTCAATCTTGAAGCTTCCCCCTGAACCTCGTGTACACGGCATAATCCACCTTCACGGACCTGTCCACCATGCTCCTCACGGAGACGCCCAGCTTCCTCTTTTCGAGGATCCGGTCGGTGACCTCTAGGGTGAAGGCGTCGCTCCCTGCTCCGCTTCCGAAGCTGCAGATCAATATCCTGTCCCCCGGCTTGGCGACGTCCAGGGTGGCCGCGAGGCCGATGAGAGAGCTGCCTGCATAGGTGTTGCCGATGACCGTGTTGAGGAGGCCCGGCTCCATCTGCTCCATCTTGAAGCCCAGCTTCAGCCCCACCTCCACCGGGAAGCGAGGGTTGGGCTGGTGGAAGACCGCCCAGCTATAGTCGGAGGGCTTATGCCCCGTCTCCTCAAGGTGGGCCTTCATGCAGCTCTCGACATGATGGAAGTAGGCGGGCTCGCCGGTGAACCTGCCGAGGTGGCTGGGGAACTTCTCGCCCGGCCTCCTCCAGAAGTCGCCAGTGTCGCTGACGTAAGAGGTGCTGGCCTCGAACGTCGCCAGCGAGTCCCTCCCCTTCCCGATGACGTACGCCGCCCCGCCGCTGCCTGCGGTGTACTCCAGCTCGTCGCCCGGCCTTCCCTGCGCCGTATCGACGCCGACGGCTAGGCCTGCCGGTATCATCCCTGAAGCGACCAGTGCGATGTTGAACTGCATGGCTTCCGTCCCAGCCTTGCACGCGAACTCCAGGTCGGCCGCCAGGGAGAAGTGCTGCCCGAGGGCCTGGGCCAATATAGTGGAAGTGGGTTTGACGACGTAGGGCTTCGACTCGGTCCCCACCAGGACGGCGCCCAGCTTGTCCACCCCAGCCATCCTAACGGCCCTCCTTGCCATCTCGCAGGCCATGGTGAACGTGTCTTCGTCGTCGTGGGCCACCGCCTTCTCCTTGTTGGGCCCGGCGCCCTCTCCTCGCCATACGCGGGCGACCTCCGTTGTAGGGAGCCGGTACAGTGGCACGTAAGCCCCGTAGCCTAAGATACCCACGGAAGCAACTGGCTTCAACTAAATTCTTTGAAAGACTCGGACGTGGCCGTTAAAAGCTTATCACCGCTATGGTAGTCCACATCGTCGGCAGACGTAGTCGTGTTCAGTAAGACTTCAGCTGCTTGACGACGGGCGGTCGGGCCTTCTTGAATACCCTGTATCCGCAGATGCACTTGATCTCGGGGAGCGATGCCAGGTCCTCGCTGCTGACCTTGGTTCCACACCTGATGCATTCGTACATGATGGCGCCGGACTTCACTTCGGCCACGGGTTCGTCCTTCATTCTCTTCGGGACTCTCCCCAGAATAGCCTCCTTTAAGCTTTCTCATCACTGTCATCAGCATCCCATGTCCATCCGCTTCTGCTGCGTGGCCGCAATGGTTCGCCCGGCGTCTGCATCAGAGGAGCAGGGGGAGGGAAGCCGGTGAGGTCTCCGACTTCACCGGACGTCGTCCGTCTTGATTAGCCTGATCATCTCGTCCACGTCGCTCTCTGTGACGAACGGGTGCACGGGAATCGACAGGACGTGCGCCGCCGCGTCGTCCGTGTGGGGGAGCGGCGAGGAGGACAGCTTCGAATAGTACGGCGTGCGATGAACGGGCGGATTATAGTAGACGGTAGCCCCGAAGCCACTCTCGCGCAGCCTCTTCATGAGCTTGTCACGGTTCCCTTTCACGTAGATAGTGTAAAGGTACCAGTTGAACCTCTGGCCAGGCCTCTCCCTGACTAGCCTGACGTTGCCCAGCTCGCCCAGACCCTTGGTCAATGCCGCGGCGTTGCGCCTGCGAGACGCTATGAACCCCTCCAAGCGCCTAAGTTGCTCCACGCCCAGCGCTGCCTCGATCTCGGGCAGCCTGAAGTTCAGGCCCAGGATGGTCGTGTCGTATCCCTTGACCATTCCGTGGTTCCGTATCATCCGCAGCTTCGTCGCGAGCTCCGGGGCGTTGGTGGCGACGGCCCCTCCCTCGCCCGTGCTGATTACCTTGCTGGGGTAGAAGCTGAAGCATCCCATCTCCCCCATGGTTCCCGAACGCGCCCCGTCTTCGGAACTCCCTAGGCTCTGGGCCGCGTCCTCTATGACGGGTAAGAAGTCCTTCTCCAACAACTCCTTCAGAGCATGGACGTCGGCGATGTCGCCGTAGAGGTTCACCGGGATGACGGCCCTGGTCTTCCTGTTGAGCTTCCTCTTCACGTCGTCGATGTCCAATGTGTAGTCGCTGAGCCTTATGTCGGCGAATACGGGGACTGCTCCAAGGAACCTTACGGCGTTGGCGGTGGCGACGAAGGTGAACGATGGAACTATCACTTCATCCCCCGATTTCACGTCGGCGGCCATCAGGGCGGCGACCAGGGCCGAAGTACCGGAGTTCACGACCACGACGTCTTTGCAGCCGAGGTAGGCGGACAGGCCCGCCTCGAACTCCCTTACCTTTCTCCCCCCTTCGGTGGCGGAGCTGGTCAGCGCGCCGGCTATGACCAACCTGTATACCTCCTTCGCCTCCTCCTCGCCGAAGAACGGCCTGTTTATCGGGACCCTGATCGTTTCCACGCCCTTGCACCACTCGGAGGGGTTATTTCTGAGTTTTACCTCAGGTTGCGTTGGACGGCCACGGCTCAACGGAACTCGTCGGTGGCGTTCGAGCGCAGCTCGTTCAGGACCTGGACGACCTGCCAGGCGGCGGCCTTGCACATGTCGTCGGTCACGCCCAGGACCTTGCAGCCTAGAATCAGGACCTTCTTCGTCTCAGCAGTAATCTTGGTTCGGTCGCAGTCCCTGTGGGGAAACAGGTGGATGACTCCTGCCTCGTCCCGAAGGATCACTTCCTCTGACGTCTTCCACTCCTTCCCTGTGATGTCTACGAAAGGCTCGCCGCCCTTGGATAGGGTGAGTCGCAACGTCCCCTTGATCTTCTCGTAGTCGTAGAGCCCTATGGGGATATGAGTGCGTATCGAGGCGATGTTGCCGGCGTCCACGATGTAGTTGATCGAGGAAACGGAGTTCCCCTGCAGGATCCTCCTGAGCAGGGCTTCGCTGGCGGGTCTCTGCTTGGTGGGGTCGATCCCAATGCGCCAATAGAAACTTCTGAAGGCGGAGATGACGGGGTCCTCCTTCAGCTCGTTAAGCGGGATTCGGATCTTGGCTTTTTCCGTCTCTATGAGGTCGCTGAAGTCATATAGCCCCGGACGCCCTGGCTCGCAGAGGATGCCGTAGACTCCAGTGGCCGGATACTGCCGGATGACTTCGCTGTCTACCTTGACCTTGAAGTCGTCTTGGATAATTGCCGTCTTCATCTACTCGCGCACCAGCTTCTCCATGCGCCCCTCGAACCTCTTCCTGAGGTCAGCGACGACGTCGTCGATGTATGATGCCGTCGCCCGCTTGAGGTCGGCAGGATGGAGCTCCCTCCTCACATAGGCCCCTTCCACCTCCTCATAGGAGCCGTACGTGACGGAGCCGCCGAACTTGGCCGGCCTGTCCACGTGGAACTCCTTGAAGTCATGGAAGACGATGTACCTGACTAGCTCCAGCACCGGATTCAGCTCGGCCGACGCCTCTGGGCACCATGCCCGCGCCAACTTGTTCTGGATGGTCTGAGCATCATCGTGGATAAAGATGGCCGTCCGCGGCTTGGACTTACTCATCTTGGCGCTTATCACCCTGTCCATCTTCGCGTCTTCGTCGAGGCCGGTCGCCTCGGGCTTCTCAAGCCCGAGGAGTATGTGGTGGTGTAGGGCGACAGGAGGAGCCCATCCGAGGGAGGGATAGACTTCGCGTGCCAGCATGTGCACCTTCCTCTGGTCCATGCCGGCGTGGGCGATGTCGGCGCCCAGGTGATGTATGTCAACGGCCTGCATCGATGGGTAAAGGCAGGAAGCAACGTCTAGAGTGTCGCTCATAGAGCGACCCATTATCGTGAAGGTCCTCCTCGCCCTGTTGAGGGTTACGTGCTTGCTGAACCCGATAATGTCCTTCCAGTAGTCATCATTTCCCTTGTAGAGGTCGCTCCCAGTGACCACTTCGACGCCCGGGGCGTAGGCCCGGAAGGCTTCACTGTAGTAGTCGGAGGCGGCCTTGATCCTATCCCAGTCCCCTCCCAGCTTGTTGTTTATGACACTGTGCCAGTCCGCCAAGAATACTTTCGTATGGACGCCTGCTGCCATCAGGTCCCGAATCTTGTTCCCAGCGATAATGAGAGTGCCGAGGTGGAGGAGGCCGGATATCTCGAATCCAATATAATGAGTGGGGTGCTCCTTGCCTTCGAAGAGCTTCCTCAGCTCACCGGCCGTCACCGTCTCTTCGGTGGGCGACCGCATCGCGAAGCTGAGCTTCTCTTCCACATCCAACTTGGCGCGTCACTTCTGGTCCTTGCTGGCGATGGCTGTAAGCAAGGTCAACAGGTAGGCCACGGCGACAAGCACGCAGACCACCGACAGTCCCAGCGCCGAGTTGTCGCCCACTGCCGAATACGTGCCCCAGAAGGCCGAGCCCCAGGCGGCGAACGCGCCGAAAAGCATGAGGGACGTGGCGCCGGTGCACAGGCGGTAGATGTCGCCGCTATCCCAGTAGAAGGATGCTGCCGACAAGATCATTCCGATGACCCCGGGGAAGGCGGTGTAAGCCCCAACTCGAGCAACGAGGGGGATGGCGACTAGCGCGGCACTGCCGACGAAGTCGACCCCGGACAGCAACCGCCTTACGGCAGCCTTCTGCATGAGCCAAGCACCGATGTGACAACAATATAAGACTTTGCGTCGGGGAAAAAAGTCGAGAGCGGTCGGCTGGATTGGGTCGGTCAGACCGGCCCCTTTGCGCACAGGCCGTCCTTCGACCTAGGAATGCTGCGCCGCGTGGACGGCAAGGCTCGCGATGGAGTCTGCGATCTCCTCGGTGGTCCTTCCCTCGGTGGGGACCTTGAGCTTGTGAGCGAGGTCGATCAGGGAGAGCGACCCGTGAATCTCGGACTCGTTGTAAGAAGCAGGAGAGGCCCTCAGGTCGCTCCCCTCCGCTTCCAGGTTCCTCACGGCCGTGTCTAGGGCGTCCTTCGCCTGGGCGCTGAGCTGGTTGAACTGCTCTTTCGTCTTGACCACGGACCGCATTACCTGGGGGAGCTTATTGGTGTCCGAGATGAACGAGCGCGCCAGCAGGGCGGCAATGACCTATTCCGACCCCCTATCGCCGTTCCGCGATCACCGGTGGATATCCCAGAGATTCTATCCCTCGTGAAGTCCTACCCGTTTGAAACCGCCGCTGGCCGGCTGCGCAATACCGCAACCTCCAAACGTTAATAGCCATAAAGTCAGCCTATCCAAGGGGAGGTTTGTGCAAGTGTCAACGGCCGGCGACATAGCCGCCAGCCTCAGAGAGTTGGAAGCAGGCCACGACGACATCCCTACTTCCATCTTGCTGGGCGCGGGCTATGACGGAGAGAAGCGTCTAGCCTTTCTGGAGTTTTACGAGCCCACTTCTCAGAGGATCTTCCATTACTACGACAAGTCTGGTCATTTGCCCTACTGCTATACCAAGGAGCCCCTGGAGAAGCTCGCCTTCCTGAAGCAGAGAAACGACGTTGTGGACATCCGCGCAGAGGAGAAGATGGACCTCATCACCGACCAGAGGGTGCTCGTGTCCAAGATAATCACATCGGATCCCCTCGCCATCGGCGGGGCTACCAACGAGAGGAGCATCAGGAACATTATACCCGCCTACGAGGCCGATATCAAGTACTACGAGAATTACCTCTACGACAACCAGCTTCAGGTGGGCTCCTTCTATGCGGTCAAGAAAGGAAAGGTCATCCCCCAGGTGATGGAGACGGCAGTCGGCGTCGAGGAAGCTCTCCACAAGACCTTAGAGGATTCTACTCCGCCGCTATCTGACTACATCCGTAACTGGGCACTTCTGCTCACCCAGCCGCAGCCGGAGATCAAGCGGGTGGCGCTGGACATCGAAGTGTACTCCCCCGTCGAGAGCCGCATCCCCGATCCAGAGAGGGCCGAGTACCAGGTCATCAGCGTAGCTCTGGCAGGGAGCGACGGGAAGAAGGTAGTCTACGTGCTGGAGCGCCCCGGCCTGGAGCCGGGCCCCGACCGGGTCCCTCCCGACGTCGAGAAACGATTCTTCAAGACCGAGCCGGAACTCCTCCTTTCGATGTACGAGGACCTGATCAGGTACCCCGTCGTTCTCACCTTTAATGGTGACGACTTCGACCTTCCCTACCTCTATCAGCGGTCGCTCAATATGAACATCCCGAAGGAGAGCATCCCCATCACTCGAGGGAACCTGATGGCCTCCGTCCGCCAGGGCCTACACATCGACCTCTACAAGGCCTTTAACAACAAGAGCGTCCAGATCTACGCCTTTTCCAACAAGTATTCTGAGCACACGCTCAACGGGGTCGCCTCGGGGCTGCTGGGGAGAGAGAAGGTCGAGATAGACGCCTCCATCGGGGAGCTCCCCCTGAACGAGCTGGCCTATTACAATTACGTTGACGCGGAACTCACGCTGGAACTCACGCGCTTCAACAACGACGTCTTCATGAAGCTCTTCGTCACCATCTGCAGGATCTCGAAGATGCCTCTAGAGGACGCCTCCAGGCTCAACGTCTCCAACTGGATCCGCAGCCTGATGGTGTTCGAGCACCGCCGCTGGAACGCTCTCGTCCCCAGGAGGGAGGACCTGGAAGGGAAGGGCGGCGCGTCGTCCGAGGCCATCATCAAGGGGAAGAAGTACAAGGGAGGCTTCGTCGTGGAGCCCAAGCCGGGCGTCCACTTCAACGTCGTCGTCCTGGACTTCGCCTCACTGTATCCTTCCCTCATCAAGGTCTACAACCTCAGCTACGAGACGGTCCGATGCGTCCACCCCGAATGCAGGAACAACCTCATCCCGGAGACGGACCACTGGGTCTGTACCAAGCGGAAGGGGATGACGTCGCTCCTCATTGGTAGCCTCCGCGACGTGAGGGTTGGATACTTCAAGAGCCTGGCCAAGAGGCCCGGCCTGACAAAGGCGGACAAGGAATTCTACAACGTCATATCCCAGGCATTGAAGGTCTTTCTAAACGCGTCCTACGGCGTCATGGGATACGACAACTTCGCCCTCTACTGCCTTCCCGTCGCTGAAGCGACGGCTGCCCTAGGGCGATACTCCATCGGGAAGACCATAGAAAAGGCGAAGGAGCTGGGTGTGGAGGTCCTCTATGGCGACTCGGTCGCCGGCGATTCCGTCGTCTGGATCAAGGAGCCGGCCGGGGTCCACGCGACGCGAATCGAGAACCTTTTCGACTGGCCTTCAGGCACGACGGTCGACGGGAAGGAGTACTTCGTTCCTCGCGAACTGTGCGTCCTGACCTTGGACGACGCCGGCAGGGCGGTCTTCAGCCCTGTCAAGTACGTGATGAGGCATCTGACCAAGAAGAAGCTCTACCGATTGAGCCTAACCAACAGGCTGACCCTCACGGTCACAGAGGACCACAGCCTGATCAGCCTCCAGCCTGGTCGTCGCAAGGCTGGTCGCGAGAAATCACTGAAGTTCGTCGAAATCAAGCCCATGGAGGTTAGGCGGCGCGTCAAGAAGCTGATCTCACTCACGCGAGTCCCACTCGAAAAGGTCGCTGTGCGGGGATACCCTAAGGAGGTCTACGAGTTCCTAGGTTCTTTCGTCGGTTCGGGGAGGTTCCAGTGGACCGAGGGATGCGTGGGAACGAATCTCGACGGATACGTCATCCCAGCTGGGTCGGACTCGAAGGCGCTCGTCTCCCTGGTCGGCAAGCTTAAGGAAGGCGACTGGGTCGACGTCTACACCCTTCAGGGAAGTCCCGGGGAGATCGCGATCCGGGGAGGGAAGCTTTCCACCCTCCTCATAGAACTGGCCGAGGCCTCCGGCCGGACCCAGGTCCCTTTTTTCATCTTCAACGAATCTGAAGAGAACGTCGCCTCGTTCCTCAGGGGCGCGTTCGGCCTCGAAGGTTCGCTTTCGCTAGAGGAAGGCGGTCGCGCGGCGAGGCTCTCCAGCCCGAGAGCCTGCATCCCCGACGGAATCAGGGAGCTTCTCTGGCGCCTGGGGATGCCATCCTCTACCTTCTACACCGTCGCCGTGAAGAAGGACGGCACTTCGGGATCGCCTCTGTTCTGGCTGGAGATGGAGGACGCGCAGGCCGTGTTCAAGAAGGTCGGCTTCCTCACCCCGAGGGCCAAGAGGAGGCTGCACAAGGCCTCGCTTGGCGGCGCCCAGGCGGAGCGCGAAGGCGACTTCGTCAGCGTCGGCGTCATGGACGTTACGGAGGTCAAGGGGGACAATTACGTCTACGATCTGGAGGTCGAAGGGAGTCACCGCTTCTTCGCCAACGGGATCCTTTGCCACAACACGGACTCGGTCTTCCTTAGAGCCCCCAGCCCCGATCAGTTGGACCTCATCCTGGCTTGGGCCAGGAAGGAGCTGGGGATAGACCTGGAGGTGGACAAGGTCTATAGGTACGCCGCCTTCAGCAACCGCAAGAAGAACTACGCCGCGGTCTACCCTGACGGGACACTGGAAGTCAAGGGTTTGACCGGCAAGAAATCCAATATCCCGTTATTCATCAAGAAGACTTTCAAGGACGTGCTTAAGGTGCTCTCTGAAGTCAAGAACCCCGACGAGTTCACAGCTGCGAGGGAGAACATCCGCCAGATGCTGCGGGACACTTACCTCAGGTTGAAGCGGAGGGAGATCCCGATGGAGGACCTCGCCTTCCACGTCATGATGAGCAAATCGGTGGACAGGTACACGGAGAACACGCCCCAACACGTGAAGGCCGCGCAGCTCCTCCAAGTGAGGGGAAGGGAGATGAAGCCCGGCGACGTCATCTCCTTCGTCAAGACCACCAACGGCGTCGGCGTCAAGCCAGTCGAGCTAGCAAAGCCTGAAGACATCGACGTGGACAAGTACGTAGAATACATGCGCGGGACGTTCGACCAGCTCTTGGACAGCCTGGGCTACGACTTTGACGAGATACTCGGGGCCACTAAGCTGGAGGACTTTTTCGGGTTCTGACGCGATCTCGCTCCGCATAAGACCCTCCGCGGCCTCCCTCCCTGCTGCGATGCCAACTTCGAGGATTCGACTTATATAAGAAGGGACATGAACTGGCATCCTGCTGAAAAGGAGCAGATGGGACCGAGTTGACCTATTCCGAGCTGTTCCTAAACCCCGAACCGAACGTTTCCTACCGGGTCGAAGGGAAGAAGCCGATAAGCAAGGTATTCGGGGTGCCCTATGACGCGACGAGCAGCTTCAAGCCTGGCTCCAGGTTCGGGCCTAATGCCCTCCGGGAGGCGTTCATGAAGATCGAGGTGTATGACCCCGGGTTGGACGTCGACGCCGATAAGCTCCCCGTCGAAGACCTAGGCAACCTTCAGATGACATCGACCCCGCAGGAAATGGTGGACGCCGTCTCGAAGGTTACCGAGGAGATAGTTTCCGACGGCTACGTCCCCGGCGTCATAGGAGGAGAGCACACGCTTACCTTTGGGACCTTCAGCGCTATGCCTCCCAACACCCACATCCTAGTCTTCGATGCCCACTTCGACCTCAGGGCAAACCTATACGGCTGGGAGCTGGGCCACGGCACCTTTCTCAGACGTCTGTCGGAGAGGATAGGCTACGACAAAGTAATACATGTCGGCGGAAGGTCAGCGTCGAGAGAGGAGTGGAGGCTCGTGAAATCCGAGAAGCTCAAGACCATCTTCAGCAAGGACATCGGGAAGTCGAAGTACCTCGACGAATTCAGGTACCTGATGACCATCCCCACGAAGGTATACGTTTCAGTGGACCTTGACATCCTCGACCCGGCCTACATGCCCGGGACGGGCACTCCCGAGCCGGGGGGCATAACCAGCAAGGAGCTCTTCAGCATGCTGGAGATCCTCAAAGGGAAGGAGATCGTGGGTTTCGACGTCGTGGAGCTGAACCCGATGGTGGACCCCTACGGGATCTCTTCGGCGACGGCGGCGAAGGTATTCAGCCTCCTGCTCTCGCTGGTCAGCCTGATGAAATAGGAACCTACGAGCCTTCCTTGGGAGAGAAGGCGGCCCTCAGCGACACCTGCCTCGGCAGCGGCAAAGGCCTGAAAGGCTTACCCGCCACCTCTTTCTGCACGTCGACTGCGAGCTCCTCGAGGGTCATCTCCCGCATCTTGCCCATGCGCCTGTCCCTCACTTGGAGTCTGCCTCCCGAGGCCTCCCGGGAGCCCAAGACCAGGATGTAGCGCACCCATTCACGTTCGGCGTCGCGGATCTTCTTGCCTACGGTCTCATCACGGTCGTCGATGTCGACCCTTATCGAAGAGGCCTCCAGCCTGTCTGCCGCCGTGGCCGCGAACGAAGCGAAATCGCTGCTAAGCGGTATCACCCTCACCTGCGTCGGCGTCAGCCACAACGGAAGGTCGGGCACCTCCCCCTTGGCTTGGACGGCCGCCGCCTTCTCGAGAAGCGCGTAGACTAGGCGCTCGATGGCCCCGCTGGGCGAACAGTGAAGTATGATGGGGTGCTTCTTGCTTCCGTCCTCGTCTACGTAATAGATGCCATAGCGCTCCGCGTTCTCCACGTCGATCTGGTCCGTCGACAGCGCCGAAGCCTTGTCCAGGTTGTCGATGAAGTTCAGCTCGTACTTGAGGACGAAGTAGAAGAAGCGCTCATCCCACATCTCCGCGAGGACGGGCTTCCCCATCTTCTTCACGAGCGACACGACGAACTCCTTGTTCTTCTCGTAGAAGTCCTTCGTAAAGCGGATGGCCATCTCCACATCGTCGGGCAGGATCCCGGCGCCTCCCAGCGTGTCAAGGCACAGGTCTAGTCTGACGCTCATCTCGCTCTTGGCCATTTCGAAGTCTTTTACAAGGGCGTGGCAGTCAGGCATGGTGAACGCCCTGAGCCTCCTGAGGCCGACGACCTCGCCGCTCTTCTCCCTCCTGAAGCTGTAGCGGGTGAGCTCGTAGAGCTTGAGAGGGAGGTGCTTGTATGAGATCCTTGCGTCCTTGGCCATGAGGAACTGGCCGAAGCACGCCGCGAACCTCAGGAAGAGCTCCCTGTCATCCGACTTGACTATGTACTGCCTGGCCGGGAACCTGTTAAGGTAGGATTCCAGGGCCGGATGGTGCATGTCGTACATGATGGGCGTCTCCACCTCCACGCCGCCGTAGGCCTGGACCTTGGCTGTAACGTAGCTCTCAAGAAGGGACTTGATCATCCTCCCCTTCGGATACCAGCGCATGTTCCCCACGTCGGACCCCTCTTCATAGTCGGCGATGGCCAGCCTCTGCATCAGGAGCACGTGAGGCGGCACCTGCGTTACTGCCCTAGACTTCGCCATCTCGTAGTCGGCCAGCTTCCTGAGCTTCTCCCGCCCGCCGTAGTCGTACTCCTTGGCCGGCACGAGCTCGCCCTCGGGCGTAAGCACATACCAGTAGGAGCGCAGCTTCTCCTCCGCCGCGACGGCCTTGGGGACACCTTGCCTCTCCACGGCCAGCTCTGCCTTAATCAGCTTGAACTGCTCAGCCATCGCATGCCCTTTGACTTTGATGTCGAAGCCCTTGGTCCAGCCGAACGGCGATTCGTGAACCTCGAAACCCTTCTCTCTTAGACCGTCTGCCACCGAGCTGAGCAGAGGGATGGCCTCCGCTGAGGACGCCAGGTCGCCACTCAAATGGGCGTAGGGATAGATGAGGATCCTCTGCGCCTTTAGGTTGGAGGCCGAATCGGCGACGGCTTGGGCGGCCTTCGCAGCTTCCTGCTCGCCGTCTCCCTTCTCCACGGACACGAAGGCGACCACCAGGTCTTCGAGATGCACCTTCCCCTCTTGCTTGACCTGCTGGGCGGACTCGATTTCCTTCTTCACAGGCTCGTAGTCGAACCAGTCGGCGTGTAACTGAAGTATTCTCAAATCGCATTCACTCGAGAGTCCTTTCCGGAGGCGTGCGGCCTGCCGAAGGGCTTGAACCTGGCCTTCTCTATGGCTCTGTCCTCTTTGGTCTCCTTCTTGAACTGCTTGTAATGGACCTTGCAGAGGTTCACCCTGCGCGCGGACGCCTTGACCCTGAGGCTTGTGCCGGCGAGGTTCTTGGTGCTTATGGATCTCTTGGCAGGTTGGCTGCAACCTTCTATGCCACATATATCGACATTCGGGCTCATCAGATGTTTCGCCTTTCCGTTGCGCCCTGCTCACAGATAAAGTTGTGTCCTTGCAGAACACAGAAGGCTTCCTGTCCGCAAAGCGATGGTCCAGGTCGCCCACTCCCAGCCGTTGGAGGCTGGGGAGGATTCTCCCCTGTTCCACAGGGACTAAGAAGACGCGATAACTTTCTCGAGACATGGTCATGCCTTGGTGTAGAAGACACGCTTCATACTCGGTTCGACTTCACAGGGCCAGCGGCCGGACTTCAGGATCGGCTTGGGAGGGATGAGAGACGAAGCCGTTCACGGGGCGAGCTGGGGACCCGATTAGCGACGTCTCGAGATAGGCTAGCTTAGACATCTAGTCCATGGTCAGCTCCCCTGCCTCTCCCCTGTGACGACCAGCCTGACGGTCGAAGAACTCCCGTCGTAAGGGTATTCAACTTTGATGTTGCCAAGGCCCACCTTCTTCGCGGATCTCTTGTTGATGTGACGCATTCGGGGGCTGATTAGCCCGGACAATTCCATGTCCAGCACGGTCACTGTGCCGCGGCTGGTGCCTCCAAATTCGACCCAACCCATGGCTTGGCCCTTGAGGGCCTCAGATGACCGGGCGTCCACGTCGACGCTTTCATTAGGAATCGGTCGAACCCTTCGGACCTATCGATCCTCGGGAAGCAGTTCTTGAGCTGTCTCCGTCTTTCCATCGTCGACCCCTTCGTCACGCTGCGAGTCCTTCGGAAAGGCATCTTCATGATCGACGACAGGGTCCCTCATGACAAGGTTAATAGCGGCCTCTCGTAGCGCTGTCCTTGAAGCGCTGAGGAATCTGGTGTGGTCCTTACCAAGTTGAGACAGTCGATAAAGCCCGTCGTGGACTCACTCGGCCGCGCCTGCGGTTCCGTCTTGCCATACCCCAATGCCTGGACAGGGATGGGCGCTGCCTTCGCCCTGTTCTCTGGCCTTTCATTCTACTACGGAAGGCCGCAGCTAGGTGGCCTCTTGATCCTCTTCTCCGGCCTGATGGACGTGCTGGATGGGGCCGTGGCGCGTTCCACGGGGAAGGTGAGCCGGAAAGGGGGTTTCTTGGACAGCAACCTCGACCGGCTGGCCGAGGTCTTCGTCTACGCGGGCATCGTGGGATCAGACGCGATGAACCCGATGCTCCCTCTACTGGCCCTTTCGTTTTCCCTTCTGGTCAGCTACAGCCGTGCGAAGGCCGAGGGCCTGGGCGTCAAGGCTGAAGGAGTGGGAGTGGGTGAAAGAGCTGAGAGGCTCCTCACGCTTGCTGTGGCTGGCATCGCTGGGTTGCTCCTTTACGGCGTGGCCCTGGTGCTGGCGCTGGCATTGGTGACCTTCGCGCAGCGCCTCTGCGTATATTCCTCACGATTCTAGCTTCTGGGACGTGGTCTTGAGGTAATCGACGGCCAAGCGGAGGGCCT
Source organism: Conexivisphaerales archaeon (assembly GCA_049509455.1). Lineage (GTDB taxonomy): Archaea > Thermoproteota > Nitrososphaeria > Conexivisphaerales > DTJL01 > DATKKG01. The sequence continues at coordinate 11,641 of JBEKZX010000013.1, read as the reverse complement.
GCTCCCCCTTCTGCGTGCAAAGGTAGACGGTCCTCCCCCCTTCGTTCTTGGAGGCCACCAAGCCTTCATTCTTCAGTCGGTAGAGGACCGTGTAGAAAGTAATGCCAGCAGGCTCGAAGTTGAACTTCTCCCTGAACCTGCGTTTCAGCCCCAGCGGGTAGTCAGGCCGCTCTTGGAGCATCTTCAGGATGTATAGCCACAGGTTCTCTTTCGTGAGTTTGCGAACTAGACGCTCATAGGCCAATCCATGGTCCTCTCAGTATGGCCTGTTTCTCTCGGCCTTGGCCCTGACGTTGACTACACCGAAGTGGACGGCACAGGATATGCAGTAGTATTTCTGGGTGGACCCGTAGGGGATGTAGGCTCCTGCCGCCCTCAACTCTCTCGCCAGACTGGGCTCTACGAGCGTGATCCGCTGTGTGACCTTCTTCGCCTTGTCCCTGGGCACGGGGCGACCGCATTGGCTGCACTGCACGAAGCCGCTGTTTCCCTTGCCGCCCTTGCTTCTTCCTCGACTCTTCCTCTTCTGAGTCAAATGGCTTACAGCTTACCTCCTCAGGGGGCGCCTTAAAATGCTTATAGGTGGTCATCTTGCCAAGCGTCTGCTCCCTTATGGGGGAATGGGCTCCAGTAAGGGCTCAAGTTTTATAGATGAAGAGATGAAGTCGTGACCGTGAAGGCCCTCGTGGCCGGCCACTTGGTGCTGGACACTATCACGACTGAAGGCTATTCCACCGAGAGCCTCGGCGGCCCACCGACCTACATGGGCTTCCTCCTCAGGAGGCTGGGCTTCGACGTCACGTTGGCCACTTCTATTGGCTACGATTTCGGAGACGAGCGCCTCCACAAGATTCTCGAATCGGGCATCCATTTTCTTAATCCGCCAGTGACAGAATCCCCCACGACGCGCTTTGAAATCACGTTCCTCTGGGACAGGCGCGTCCTGCGCCTCCTCAGCCTGTGCGATGGCGTCCCTCCGCCGAGGACCGGCATCCCTGGCTACGACATCGTCCTCGTGAACCCTGTCGCTGGAGAGATTGCCCTTCAGTCTCTCCCCAGGTACCGGGCCATCTCCAAGTTCATCTACCTTGATCCTCAGGGCTTCCTGAGGAGGTTCGACAAAGATGGGATGACGCTCGTGGACAGCCCCGAGCTGAGGGAGAGGCTCAGAAACGTCGACGCCACGAAGGTCGACATAGATGAAGGGAAAGTCCTGACGGGAAGCGAAGACCCCTTGGAGATAGGGACGGCCCTGTCCAGGCTGGGCGTGAAGGAGTCCCTAGTCACTACGGGCGGAGAAGGGACCTACTTGAGGGCTGGCGGCGAGCTCTTCTTTCTCAAACCACCGTCGGTCAGGCCCTTCGACGGGGTGGGCGCCGGCGATCTCCTTGGGGCAGGTTACGCCGCCGCCCGGATGGACAAGGACCTCCCAACTTCGCTAGCCTTTGCCGTCGCCTGCGCGTCCTCCAAGATCGACCAGCCCGCTCTGGGCAAAATACCTGATGCTAGGAGCGTCGAACGGACGGCCTCTGAGCTAAGGCCGCAGGTGCGAAAGCTAGAAGGCCTTGGCTAAGTAAACCGTCCTGGCCGCCGGCGCACCGCACCACACGCAGCCGCCGCCTGGCTTTTCGTCGTCGTCAAGGCCCTTTCCGCGCACTTCGTATCCACCTGTCGCCTCCTTGATGGAGTCGGCGCACTCCCGGGCGCCGCAGAAGGGAGCCTTCATGATGACCAGCTTCGAGGAGTTGGCCGTGAGGCTCTCCTTGTCCTTTACTATCACCAATCGTTCCCTGAGCGTGCTCCAGGCCCTCGTCCGCAGCTCTTCGAGGATGTCCCTCCGGAGCTGCTCGATGGCGCTCCCAAGGTCCGTCTCCTTGACTGAGATGCGATCCTTGGTATCGCGTCTGAAAAGCGTCACGTTCCCCTGCTCCAGTTCCCTCTGGCCGATCTCGACTCGGACCGGGACACCCTTGGTCTCCCAGCGGAAGTACTTCTTGCCGGGCGTGAGGTCGGAATCGTCGAGGAACACAGAATGTCCCTTCGCTGAGAGAGACTCGGCCACCTCCTTCGCCTTGGCAGCCACCTTCTTCTCGACTCCCTTGTAGAGGATGGGTATGACCACCACGTCGAATTCCGCCAGCCCGAAGGGCAGGACCAGGCCGTTGTTGTCGCCGTGGGTAGCGACCACCGCCGCTAGGATGCGCGAAACGCCGGGCCCGAAGCAGGTCGAATACGGCGTCTTCTTCTCTCCGGCGGCGTCGAGGTATGAGACGTCGTAGGCCTTGGTAAAGTGCTGGCCAAGGAAGTGCGTAGTCCCTATCTGAAGGACGTGACCGTCGGGGAGGAGGGCGTCATAAGCGAAGGAGCTGTCGGCGCCGGGGAACCTGTCGAACTCCTCCCGCTCGGCCACGACGAATGCCAGGCCCAGCTGGTCGAACACCTTCCTCGCGATCTCCAGGTCCTCCCTGACTTGAGCCTTGCCGCCTTCCGCGGTCGCGAATACGTCGTGGCTTTCAATCCAAAGGAACTCTCTCCCCCTGAGCAGGGGCCGTGTGGCTTTGGTCTCGCGCCTGTATACCGCCACCGACTGATAGAACTTGAAAGGAAGGTCCTGGTAGCTCCTCAGCCATAGGGAATACATAGGGTAAATGGCCGTCTCGGACGTCGGACGAAGCACAAGCTTCTCGTCCAGCTCCTCCCCCCCAGCCTCACTGATCATGAACACCTCGTCTTCGAAGCCCTTGATATGCTCGGTCTCTTTCTTGAAGGATGAAAACGGAATCAAGAGCGGGAACAGCACCTGCTGGTGGCCCTTGGCCTCCAGACCTTCCTCCAACATCTGGTAAATGCGTTTGCAGATGCGCATGGCGCTGGCTCTGTAGACCACGAAGCCCTTGACACCGTAACGCGAGTCTATGAGCTGGGCCTGTTCCAGCATGGAGTCGAACCACTGGCCAAAGTCCTTCGCCTTGTCGGCCGCCTTCCTTTCGCTCAATTTTGATGGACTACACTATTGTAGAGCTGCCTTAAACCTTTTCCCTCTTGAAAGGGCTTCCGTCCCGGCCAGATCCTTTGGTGGACGGCCGGCATCGGCCTACTCTTCTGGCGCCTCTTCCTCATCAGCTTCAGTCTCGGGTTCGGCCTCGGCCGCCGGTTCCTCCTTCTCGAGGAGTCTGGTGGCCGTCACGATGTAGGCCGTGTGGCCGATCATGCGGGTGGAGGGCCTCGTCATACCTATCCTGGCCTCCATCTTCCTGAACAGTATTTCGAAGCATTCGGTCCGGGTGAAGCCCGCCCTTTTCAGCTTGTCCACGAGGAGCTCGGCTTGGTTGGTCGTCGGCGTGATGCCCGCGAAGCCTCCGGAGGGCTTGAGGGCTTTCCAGGCGATGTCGACGAAATTCCACGGGTCCCCCAGGTCAATGATGACGGCGTCGGAGTCAGTTTCCTCGAAACCTTTCGAGGCGTCAGCCAGCTTTAGCTCGACGAAATCCGAAAGGCCTGCCTTGGCAAGGTTCTTCGTTGCCATCTTGTGGAAGTCCTCCCTGATTTCATAGCTGTAGACCTTCCCCCCGGGCCTCACGAGGCTGGCCACGTAGGTCGTCAGCGCACCGCTCCACGTTCCCGTCTCCACCACCTTCGCACCTGGACCTATGCCCGTCTTGATGGCCATGAGGCCCATATCCTTGGGATAGACGATCTGCGTCTGTCGTTCACATTTCATCAGGAAGTCCTCGACCGTAGGTTTCAACACGTAAAAGGGCTGGCCTGTATCAGATAACACCGAGCAGCCGAACTCGTTCCCGACGACCCCCGCGAAGGGTATCCTCCCAAGGTGGGTGTGGAAGTCCCCTTTGGCGGAGGCCTTGATCAGCCAGTTCTTCCCCTTGCGGGAGTAGAGGAGGATGTAATCGCCCTCCTTGATTGCGGTCATGTTTTGACGACGATGAAGTCTGAGGGCGGGCTTAAAGGCGTTTGCCTCATGAGTTCCGTAAGGGCTACCGGTATATCATCGCCACCTCGCCTTGCTGGAAGGATAGAGTGCTCCCTCAAGTTTAAATAGCCGCCAGAGGGGCGTACTTTTCAAGGTATCGTTTCGACATGAATGAAGCACCTACAAGTCCAGCCGAACAGCCGCAGGAACGGAGGCTTCCAAGATCGTACTTCAAGCCAAAGCCAGTGAAGGTGGGCGATGAGCTGGAAGTCGAAATCTCGGAGATCAGCCGCCGCGGCGATGGCCTAGCGAGAGTCCAAGGCTACGTTATCTTCGTGCCGAACACAAAGCAGGGAGATAAGGTTAAGGTCAAGATCTCGCAGATCAGGCCGAGTTTCGCGATGGGCGAAATAGTCAAGCAGTGACATCAGGCTAACATTCCGAATGCGGTCAGTAGCCGAAGGCCGTAGAGGGTTTCTTGCGTTAAGTCTAACAGCGCCAAGCCTTATCTACGTGCGGGAAGTGGCTCATTCTAATGACAAGTGAAGCGGTCGACTCTGCCTACAAGGCCATTCGATCAATGGAGATTAGGGGGGCGGGGCGCATCGCCAGGGCCGCGACCGAAGCCCTGAAGGAAGGCGCCATCAGGAGCCAGGCGCGGTCGCCGGCGCAGCTGGTGGCAGAGCTCACCAGGTACGGCCTGAAGCTCAGGGAGGCCAGGCCCACGGCCGTCTCGCTGGCCAACGCCGTCAACTTCGTCTTGGTGGGCGCCAATAGGGGGCTCGGTCGACGCCCGAAGCTAGAGGCCCTAAGGAAGCTGGTGGTCTCCCTCTGCGATGACTTCATCGCGAATAGCATGAACGCCGTGAACGTCATAGCCGAGATCGGTGCCAAACGCATAGTCTCAGGCGACGTAGTGCTGACCCATTGCAACAGCGAAGCGGTCACCCAGATACTTCTGGCCGCCAAGGCGCAGAACAAGGAGTTCCAGGTCGTGGTCACCGAAACCAGGCCCCGCTACCAGGGGAGGTTGACCGCCACCATCCTGGCCAAGAACGGAGTGGACGTCTCCCTCATCCCCGACTCCGCATGCAGGCTCTACATGCATGAAGTGGACCGGGTCATCGTGGGAGCCGACGCCATCGCCTCCAACGGGGCCGTCGTTAACAAGATCGGAACCTCCACCATCGCGGTCGTCGCCCACGAAACTAGGACGCGGTTCTACGTGGCGGCGGAGACCTACAAGCTCAGCCCGAGGACCCTCCTAGGAGAGCTAGTGGAGATAGAGGAGAGGAGCCCTCTTGAAGTAGTGGGCGAGAGGTGGATGAAGGAGAACCCGGGCGTGAAGGTCAAGAACCCCGCCTTCGACGTGACGCCGCCTGAGTACATCGACCTGATCATCACGGAGCGGGGCGTCTTCCCGCCGCAGGGGATCGTCTTCCTCATGAAAGAGTTGTACCCCGAGCCCATCGTGGTCCCGATGAAGTTGACGGTCTGCACGAGGCCAATAAGTATAGAGCGGAGAGCGAAGGCGAAGGAGACCCTCTTGGCTGGATCTCCGTAGTTGGGGTCAGAGATGTAGGCCTGCGAGAGGCGGAAGCTCGCCTCGTTGAGCTCCTTCTCCAGGCGGCCGGAGCGCTCTATGGCCCTGTTGGACTGCGCAGTGTCTCGGTTCAGCAAGGCGTTGAAGGACTGCGCGTACAGCTCGATGACCTCCTTGAACAGGCGTGCGATTTCATCGTTGTGGCTGGCCTTGAGCTCGAACCCTGAGTCGAGTATGAAGACGGTGCTGACCGAAATCTCTTCGGCGTAGTCGCCGATCTTCTCCGCCAGCTTGGCGACGAGCCTGTTCCCGGCTATGTTCAAGACGTTGTCGATTCCGATCTTCTTTGCTGCGTCCAGCCTCTTCGAAGCGTAGAGCAGCTGCCTCACCGTCATCCAGTAGATCTTGTCCATCTCCTCCTCCACCAGGACCACCTCCTGGGCCGATTCCTTCTTGCGCTCGAGGAGGCCCTTGAACGAGGCTTCTAACATGTATGTGGTGACAGTGTGGAGGCGCCGGAGGAGGCCGTCGATGGGAAACTTAGTCGGATCAAGGAAGCTCTGTATAGTCACCGTCCCTGCGGTCTGCTCCACGATCCCGAACCCGTTCAACCTCTGCACGGCGGACTTGACTTCCTCCATCTGGGCCGTGTTCATCCCGTTCTTCCCCGTCACGATTATCGTCTCGGCACCTATGATGTAGAGTCCAATGATAGCCCGCTTAAGGAGTCCAGGATCGGCTATCTTGTCGACGTTGACCACCCTCTTAGGGAACTTCTCGTCTTTCGCGAGGCCTGGATGGAGTCTCAGAGAGCCGTCCTCAAGGCGTATTATGGAAATCACGTCCCCCGCCTTGACGCCTACCTCCTTGACCCAATCCTTGGGGAGCGAGACTGAGAGGGTCGAGTATCCAACCATCTGTACTTTCCTTACGTCTATATTGGACATATACCAAGACTCTCCCGTTCAGAAGGTTATATATTTTGCCCACCATCATTTCAACATCATATTCTCTTTAGTCGTGGGAAGACGACTCCCTGGCAAAACACGGGGGATCGTCTCATAGATGGTCAGCGGTGACCGTGCTAGTATGCATCGGCTAGGCGGCCGGCGCAGCTCCCCAGGCGTTGATGGCTTCGTACCAGAAAGCGACAGAGGCCAGCCCTAGAATGACCGGTGGCCATACGGCCAAAGGTTGGACGTGGTAGGCCTTGAAGGCCTCAGCCTTCAAGAAGATGGCGAAGATGGGGAAGAACGCGGCGTAGAAGACTGAACGGGGGACTAGAAGCATTCTGACACGAAGGAAGTCCCCTAGCACATCCATCTTGACCTCTCTCACGATCTCGCATTCGCCTCCCTCCTCGCGAAAGAGGCCCATCCCTAACAGCTTTGACAGGTGATGCTGTGCCAGAGAGCGGTTCGACATGGCAAGCGCCCTTTGTACTGGCGGACGCCGACCCTCTTATCGCGAAGGACGTACGCATGCACCCTCAGCGTGCTCCGTTTCGACTGAGCCTGTCCGTATTCGACGGCCAAGGTCCTCATCGTCGGTCCGTGAGGACCCATTAGAATACTCATGTTTGCTAGCAAGGGTCTCAAGGCTCCAGACCGGGTCTACTAGGAACTCGCCCCGTGTTTGGAGATTAACTCTCGGCAACGATGGTGTTCTCTATTTGGCCCAGCCCTTCGATTTCCACCTTTACCCTGTCCCCTGGCTTGAGAAGCCTGGGCTTGGGCTTCCAATAGTAGCCCACGCCGGCCGGGGTCCCGGTGGCGATGATGTCGCCCGCCTCCAAGGTCATCCCCTGGCTGAGAGTGGACACTACTACCTCTATCTTCTTTATCATAGCGGCCGTGGTGGAGTCCTGCCTAAGCTCTCCGTTGATCCAAGTCTTCAGCCGGAGCGCGTTGGGGTTCGGCACCTCCTCTCGGGTCGTTATCCACGGACCCGTGGGCGCGAACGTATCGCAACCCTTCCCCCTCGTCCACTGGCCGTCGCCGAACTGCAGGTCGCGTGCCGACACGTCGTTGAAGACGAGGTAGCCTAGCACGAATCCCAGGGCCTCTGCCGGGCTCGCCTTCTTGCACCTTTGCCCCATGACCACGCCCAGCTCTCCTTCATAATCGAGCTGGCTCGTTATGGAAGGATAGATGACGTTGTCGAAGGGCCCGGTCACGGCCGTGGAAGGCTTCATGAAGATTATTAGCTCCTTTGGGGGCTCCGTGTTTGATTCGGCGACATGCTCCATGTAGTTCTTGCCCAAGCAGATGACCTTTCCAGGTCTGGGCAGCGGGGCGAGTAGCTTCAGCTGCTCCAGCCCAAGGCGGTGCTCTGCCGAGGACGCGAGGCGCGAGAGCTCCTTCCCAAACGCGGCGCTCATAAGCACTTCCGAGTTGACCAGTTCAAAGAGGTCCGCCGGGAGGTCTCCTCCCAAGTAGACGGAGGGAACGACGCCCTTCGTGGTCACCAGGCCATACCCCTGCCTGCCCTCCGACTCGAATCGTGCTATCTTCAAAGGCCAGCCACATTTCGTCGTCGCCCCTTCCCTAATTAAAGGAGTCGGGCCGTCTCTGATGGCCCCTCCATCTTCGGTTACGTTTTTATCTGGGGAGCAGAGGCTCTCTTTTCAGTCGTTCGGTGAGTTGGGATGTTGCCCGTTTCAAAGGAGCAGATACTCAAGGCGCTTTCCAAGGTCAGGGACCCTGAGCTCGGAAAGGACATAGTCACTGCGGGCTTCGTCAGGGAGATCACCATCCTCGGGAATGAGGTTTACGTCAGACTGGTGCTTGCGACGCCCGCCTCCGCCGCCCGGGATCAGCTGCTTAAAGATGTGAACGACCGCATAGCCGCGGTACCAGGGGTGGAGAAGGTGCACGTAGACCTCCCTGCAGAGGTCTCTTCGTCGAACGCCCCGGGAAGGTCCGGCGTCTCTCAGATCAAGAACGTCATCGCCATAGCCAGCGGGAAGGGCGGAGTGGGGAAGTCAACGGTGGCGGTCAACCTGGCCGTTGCGCTCAGCAGGGCAGGAGTCAGGGTGGGCCTGCTGGACGCGGACATCTATGGCGCCAGCATCCCGGCGATGCTGGGAGTTTCTGGGCTCCCTGAGGTCCACGAGAACAGGATTACCCCGCTGGTCGCCCAGGGGATGGAGGTCATCTCTATGGGCTTCTTCAGCAACACCCAGACGCCCGTCATATGGAGAGGTCCGCTGATAGGGAAGGCAGTGAAAGACTTCCTGGAGCTGGTCGACTGGAGCGCACTGGACTATTTGATTGTGGACCTTCCGCCGGGCACCGGTGACTCCGCGCTCTCCTTGGCTCAGTCCATCCGAATAACCGGAGTGGTCGTGGTCACGACGCCACAGGAGGCGGCCCTCCTGGTGGCGGAGAAGGCGCTGTACATGTTCAGGAAGCTGGAGATACCTATCCTCGGCATTATAGAGAACATGAGTTACTATGTCTGCCCGCACTGCGACGAGCGCTCGGAGATCTTCAGCCACGGGGGCGGGAAGGCCGCCGCCGACGAAGCCGGAGTCCCCTTCCTCGGGGAGATCCCCCTGGACTCCCAGGTGAGGGTCGCCGGAGATGTGGGCATCCCGCTGAACACCAAGGAGAGCCTCATCGCCAAGAGCTTCGAAGAGATTGCCCAGAATCTCGCTGGCCAAATAGGCATACTGAACTATACGAAGAAGGAGCAGTCTAAGTAGGCCGTCCCCACCGTCTACGCTTAAATACGAACCATCGGCGCTACTCTCGGTCTTGAAGAAGAGCGAAGATGTCGGCGCCCCCGAACTAAGGTTCATCGCCCTGGCCGGGATAGGGGATGTAAGACCGGGCGACGATCTGGGGAGTGTGATATACTCCGCCCAGAAGAAGGCTCGCATCCCCTTCTCCGAGGGCGACGTCTACATAATAGCCCAGAAGGTGGTTTCGAAGGCCGAAGGGAGGCTCGTGAGCTTGGAAAGCGTGAAGCCATCGGCATTCGCCGAGAGCCTAGGCTCCTTCCTGAAGAAGGATCCGAGGGAGGTCGAAGTGGTCCTGCGCGAGAGCCGCAGCATAGTGAGGGCGCGGCTGGGCATCCTCATCACCGAAAGCAAGCAGGGGATAATATGCGCCAATTCGGGTGTGGACAGGTCCAACGTCGGCGACGAGGGCAGACTCCTCCTTCTCCCTGAGGACCCCGATCGGTCGGCGGTCAGGATCAGGAGGGGCATCGAATCCCGCAGCGGGAAGAAAGCTGCCGTCGTCATCTCGGACACCCACGGCAGGCCCTGGAGGGAGGGGCAGGTGGACTTCGCCATTGGCGCCTCGGGGATCTCCTGCTTCAGGGACTATAGAGGGAAGTCGGACATGTACGGCTGGACCCTCAAAGTCACCAACATCGCCCAGGTGGACGAGCTGGCGGCTGCGGCGGAGCTCGTAATGGGAAAGAGCAGGGGCCTACCGGTCGTAATCGTCAAGGGATACCTCTTCCAGCCGGGCGAAGGCGCCAAGCCGCTGCAGCGCAGAATCAAGCGGGACCTCTTCAGGTAGATGGCTTCGCCTCAAGCACGGAGCGACCGAGGCGGACCTTCGCCGGCAGGTCCGTCATCATGATGTTGTCGACCACCGCCCTGATGCCCATCCTTGAAACGTCTCGTTCGAGCCCGGCGTCGGCCGTGTCCAAGAGCAGGCAGTCCAGCAGCCCGTCGTAGAATTCGGCGACCCCGACGGGGGAGGCATCGTAACCCAGTGCCCTTAACATCTTGTCCGCCGGCCCCTTGACCGTCCTGCCTGCGATGATGGGGGAGACGGCCACCTTGAAAGCATGGCTCCTGATGATGGACGCCCTCACTTTCTTCACGCTGAGGATGGGATGGTTCTGCGCCTCCTGCACGTAGTATCTCTCAAAGGACATGGGCCCGGCGTCGGTGTATAGGAAGGTCGTCAGCCGGTTGTCAGTGACCGGGATGATTCTGTGGCGTGCCCCCATGGCCTCTGATATGATCCGAGTCACCTCGCTGAGCCGTGCGCCCTGCTTGAGGAGGTTGGTCCGGGCGATGTTCACGGCCAGGTCCTTGTCTCCTAGCAAGAGCCACGGCTCTTCGCCCAGAAGCCTCAGGAACCCGTCGCAGTTGAACGTGTCACCAGCGACGCCCCATCCCTTGGCCTCGTCCACCATGCCGACCAAGGCATAGGTGACGATGTCGATGTCAGGCGAAACGTGGAGCCCGTAGACTTCTTCGTCGTCGGCTACGTTCGATATAATCGTCATCCGTCCAGGCTCAAGAAGGTGAGAAAGGCCCACGGCGAGCTTCGATGCTCCAACCCCTCCGGCCAAGAGCACGACGTGGTCCACTTCTCCTACCTCCACCCGATCCCGTAGCGCACCACTTCGTCTTTAGCCTTGAGCTTCTTCCTCTTGGCCTTTCCTAAGGGGTACCCGATCTCCAGGAGCACCTGGGGATAAAAGTGCGATGGTAGCTCCAGCGCCCTCCTGACGGCGAACGCGCAGAATATGGGCGCACCCCTCCAGCATCCCCCCAGCCCGCTGGCGTGTGCGGCCAGGAGGATGTTCTGAGCTGCCGCCGCGACGCTCTGTGACCCCATGAGCCGTTCGCCATATCTCCTAGAAGGCGTAGGCTGCGACCTCAGCTGTGACAGGTCGAGGCTGAGGAGGATCAGGACCGGAGCCGACGCCGTGCGTTTGTATGCCAAGTCGGCCTTTTCGGCGGGAGATGCGTCGCCCTGGGACCTGAGGTAGCGAAGGAAGACCCCCCTCATGGCCCTGGCCAGTCCCTCTTTTTCCTCGTCGGAGCGCAGGACCGAGAAGATCCAAGGCTGGCTGTTGTGAGCGGACGGGGCCCGCCTGCCTGCTTCAATGAGTAGGTCAATGGCAGCGTCGGGCGGATGCTTGGAGGAGAAGGATCGCACGCTCCGCCGGGATGCTATGACGTCCAGTGCGGGAGTCGCGCCTTTCATTCCTCATGGAGGGAGAGGCGTCCTCATAATAAGTTTCGCCCAGGCGGGGGGAGCTGTCAACTTAACGCCTATTGGATCGCCTCCATGACTAAGGAGACGAACCTGTCCGCTTCGGACTGCAGCTGAGAGGGGGATGGCGACGGAGGGGATTCAGGGCCGAGTGCTCCCTGACGAGGTGTAGTAGAAGGAGAACATCCTGATCCAGGC
>JBEKZX010000129.1:0-2806 GCA_049509455.1 Conexivisphaerales archaeon | reverse complement strand
GGAGAGGGTCTTCGTGACGGGGAACACCGTCGTCGACGCGCTCCAGCAGAACCTGAAGCTGGCCAAGGAGAGCAGGAACGAGGAGGTCGCGGACTTCGGCCCCCACCTCCTCTGCACGCTCCACAGGGAGGAGAACGTCGACGACCCCGCCAGGCTGAAGGGCATCTTCAGGGGGCTGGAGCTCGTCCACGCCAGGCTAGGGGTGAAGATAGTCTACCCCATGCATCCCAGGACCAGGAGCAGGTGCAGGGAGCACGGCATCGAGCCTCCTGAGGGCACCTGGGTCGTCGAGCCCCTGGACTACTTCTCCTTCCTGAAGCTGGAGAGCGAGGCCTCCCTGATACTGACCGACTCCGGCGGCGTCCAGGAGGAGGCCTGCATATTGAAGGTCCCCTGCGTGACCATCAGAGAGAACACCGAGAGGCCGGAGACGGTGGAGGTGGGCGCCAACGTCGTGGCGGGGGTCGAGCCCGAGGGGATACTGAGGAGCGCCCTCATGATGATCGACAGGAAGAGGGAGTGGCCCAGCCCCTTTGGCGATGGCCATGCGGCCGAGAGGATAGTCAAGATTCTGGAAGAGAAGCTATTCTAGGTAACTGACGACGCGGCCCTCGGGATCTCAAGGCCGAACTGTTCACGCAAGATTTTCGCGGCTTCTCTGGTGTTCCCCTTCTTCCATCCTAAGTATATCGCGGCGGCCTCCCACATTAGACGAAGTTCCTCCGGTGACATTATACCCCTTCCAGCGTCAGGTTTGCAGATTAGGTCGATCAACTTCTGCATTGTTGCGTCATGGCTGTCTTGCGCGATAGGCTTGGGATTGTTCAAGATGCGAAACCCTTTCGTGACTCCGGCCATGCTGCTGGGGACGATCTTGCATGGTTCTATGATCGTAGGCTTCGGCTCCTGAGGCCTGTTGCAGGCCGAGATCGCCTTCTCGGCCGCCGTGGCAGCCCTCAGAGAGAGTCCCTCGCTTCTAACGAGTCCATCCTCCAAGCCCGATACCCGTTCCTCTAACTCGGCCTGACCTCTCAGGAGCTCCGAAAGCTTGCTGTCGGCCACTGTCTGTCCGACGGCGACTGAGGCGATCCCTGTCTCGAGTCTTCTGAAACCTCTGGCGTTTTGGTGCTGAACAATAGCCCCTAACATGTCTTGCGTCCTCTCCTCCCTTGTGAGGTCCTCCACGGCCGACGCGACCTTCGCCGTCTGTAGGCAGCCGATGAAATCCGGCGACCCGCTGGGCTCCCCGGTCACAAGGATATTGGCCGCTGAGGGCTGTCCCGAGGGTTCGCTCTTCACATTTCCTTTCTCGGCGTGTTCCGGAGGGGGCCTTTCCTCCTCCTTCGCCTTCCATTTGAGTTCGGAGATGTCCTCCGCCATGTGATCGATGGCCTTGACGTTGTGCTTGGAGTCCTTCTCAATCCGGGTGACGACCTTCAGGACCGCCGGGCAACAGGTGCCGTCCTCCTCTCCGCTCGGCTCGGGGCCCCTCCTCTGGCCCTGGAGGTGGTATGCGGCCTTGGAGCGCTTGAGGCCCGCTTCTCTGGCTGCCCCCTCGATGCTGTAGCCGAGCTCCCCGTGAAGCCTGCGGGCCTCCTCTACCTTCTCCTCCTCCGACGTCTTCCTGCCCATTATTCCTGGCCTGAGAGAAATCCAAGAATCCGGGGATATAAAGCGTGCTCAGTGGTCGTGAGACGAGAAATGCCGGGCAGAACGCAGAGAAGACAAGGCCATCGTCGCTCGTTCATAGATATGGTCAAGGAGCTCCCAGAGTAGGCTCCTTTGGAGGGTCGTTACAACGGCTATAATGCCTCGCCGTCTGATTGAGAGGGCTTCTTCGAGGAGCTCGGCGAACCAGGTTGCTCCTGCGGCATCTGATGCGTCGCCAGGCACCTATTATAACCGTTATAATCAGGACGCTGCTCGCTTCATACCACTCTGACAGCCCTTTCCGCCGTGGCTGGGGTCTGGCCGTAGGAGATACTAAGGAGCGTCCTCTCCTGGGTGGCCCGCAGGGAGGCCATCGTTCGCTCCGAGGCCTTCCGACTGAATTCAGCCACAATATGACGCTTCTCAGGAAGAAATGGTAGACCCCCTTGGCGGTGGAGCTGGGCACGAGCCTCGCGAACGTCAGCAGGGCCCTGAGGAAGCTGCAATCGAGGGACCGCGTGGAGTGCCTCACGCCCGGAATCAGGGCCGGGAAGATCTCCTCGGCCACCAGGAAAGGCAGGGCGGTTCTCTCAAGGGCTAGGCAGATGGAAGAGAGAAACAAAGGCTAGGCATGAATGACCGTGTCCTTCTGGCTGGAGCCGAGTCCGAAGGGACATGTCCTTAGCCGACGACCGAAAGTCAGGCTCAGACCTTTGACCCGGTCAATGGTTCGAGTGGGGGCGGATTCGTGGCCATTTGGGTACTAAACTCGCCATCAAACGGACTCTAACATGAATCAATTCTCGCCCGACAGTTATTCGCGTCCGGCTACCCTGTCTTATCCCGCCGTAGCGCTGGGTGGGGAGGGGGCGGCACCGTCCATCAACGACGACCCTGCCAGGCTGAGGGGCATCTTCAGGGGGCTGGAGCTCGTCCACGCCAGGCTGGGGTTGAAGATAGTCTACCCCATTCATCCCAGGACGAGGAGCAGGTGCAGGGAGCACGGCATCGACCCTCCGGAGGGCACCTGGGTCGTCGAGCCCCTGGACTATTTCTCCTTCCTCAAGCTCGAAAGCGAGGCCTCTTTGATACTGACCGACTCCGGCGGCGGTGATCCCTCGGAGGGAAGCGCTTCATCGAAAGGCAGGCTACTTGG
>JBEKZX010000128.1:0-2820 GCA_049509455.1 Conexivisphaerales archaeon | reverse complement strand
TATCGTTTGGCTCGGCGAGCTGTGATAGATTTTTAAGCCTCCGTTTCAGTGGGTTGGTTGACAAAGATGCTCATCCCAGTGAGATGCTTCACATGCGGCTCCCTCGTGGGAGACAAGTTCTACGAATTCAGGGACAAGGTCTCCAAGGGAGAGCAGCCCGCCAAGGTCCTAGACGATATGGGCATCAAGAGGTATTGCTGCCGCAGGATGCTCATGTCAGGCTTTGAAATAATCGACTACCAGATACCCTACAACGAGGCCACCGAACGCCGCAGGAAGGCGGACGCCGGGGTCAGTTAGGGCTTGGCTCGGGTCACGCAGTTTTACGCGAGACCTCTGTTCACAAGCCGCGGCGACCCCACAGTCGAAGTTGACGTCCACCTAGGCCACGTCATGGGACGGGCTGTGGCGCCGCAGGGGGCCAGCTCCGGGAAGAACGAGGCTCTCCACCTCCCCCAGGGTGGGTCTCGCCAGGCCGTCAAGAACCTCTACAGCGTCCGCGAGAAGCTCGTAGGTCTGGACGCGTCTGACCTAGAAGGCGTCTCCAGGCGCCTCAGGGAGGTGGACGGCACGCCGAACTTCTCTTTCATTGGAGGCGCTTCGGCGTTCGCGTTCTCCGTGGCTTCGGCCGTCGCCGAGGCCGAGGCCGAGGGCAAGCCGCTCTACCAGCTGATCTCAGGGAGGGAGGGAGGAACCATCCCCGTCCCCATCGGCAATGCGTTGGGCGGAGGGAAACACGCTGGACCTGGTTCGCCCGACATACAGGAATTCTTGGTCGCAGCACTAGGAGCCCCCGACGTATACAGCGCCGTAGCGGCGAACTTGGCGGTGCACAACGAGGTTAGGAAGCTCATCGAAGCGCGAGACCCGTCCTTCCCTGGAGGGAAGGGGGACGAAGGCGCCTGGGCACCTAGGATGAAGGATGAAGAGGCGTTGGAGGTGGTGGGACGGGCCGTGGAGAAGGTGTCGAAGGAGCTGGGCTTCAGGATGGGCTTTGGGTTGGACTTGGCCGCGTCCAGCCTGTGGGATGGGGACAGGAAGGTCTACGATTACTCCCGGAAGGGCAGGAAGCTGAACACGGCCGAGCAGATCGATTATGTCCTGGACCTCATTCGTGACCACTCCCTCTTCTACGTGGAAGATCCGCTTGACGAAGAGGACTTCGATGGCTTCATGGAGCTGACGGCCAAGGCGAAGGGCACGTGGATAGTCGGCGACGACATCTTCGTGACTCAGCTGCCGCGGCTGCGAAGGGGGATCTCCATCAGGGCCGCCAACGGCGTCATTATGAAGGTCAACCAGGTGGGGCCTCTCTACGACGCCATGATGTTCGCCCAGGAGGCCCATGCCAGCGGCTATCTCGTCACTGCTTCACACAGGAGCGGAGACACTTGGGAACCTCATCTGGCGCAAATAGCCATCGGCGCGGGGGCCCAGCTACTCAAGTGCGGCATCCTCGGGGGAGAAAGGATGAGCAAGCTGGCGGAACTCATCAGGCTCGCCGAGCAGCATCCGAGCCTCAGCCTTGCCCGATTCTGATCCCTCAATGTTCCGGGAGCCCGAGCAAGTGGTCTGGCCTGTGACAGCGCATCTTGCAAGCGGCCCATGTCTGGCCAACTTGAGTGGGAGTTCCGCATCAAGCGACCTCTCTTCATGGTGGGTCTGCAACTATGAGGTCAGGCATAAATATGGAGCACGTCGACGCTATTTCGATTCCAGTTGACGGTCGATATCGTCGTCAGGAAGGAACCCAGCTACAACGTAATAGCGAAGGCACATGTTGGCCCGTATTCGGGGGACGACATGCTACGGGATGAGTTCGACGCTCTCATGAAATGGGCAAGGAAGAATGGGGCGAAGACGGGAAAATGGTTCTTTTACGAGCTGGACGATCTCGATACCCCGGACGAGATTCGAAAGTGGGAGGCATGCATAGAGGTGAAGGCGATGCCGAAGGTCAAGCTCCCGCGGGACATCGTGTCCAAGGAACTCCCTGCGCAGCTCGTCGCCAGCGTAACATTCGATCCTGACAAGGTATCCCCTCGCCTTGTCTACCACGGAGTCGAAGGATGGCTCAAGTGGAGGACGAAGTTTAGGGAGTTCGAAGAAGCAGGTCCCACCAGGGAGGTGTACCTAGGTGATCCTTGGACAAACAAGAAAGCATGGGCCAAGGTCGACATCCAGGTCCCCGTGCGCAAGATCAAACCTGCAAAGCTCTAAAGCTGATATTGCCAACCGTCCAACGCTGCCGTGGAGGACGTCTTCGTCTATCCCTGCATCATGTTGAGCCTCTAGGGGCACCCCTTGGGACTCAGGAAGGCCCCTTCACTCCGCAACTGCACCGGAGGTTGAAGCAGACGAGATAGCAGGCCATGTCAGACGCAGAATCTGCTGACGGGTCGGCGGCAATCCAAGTCTGCCCTTCATGCACTGGGGTGCTAAGGTCGATGGCCGGATCGGCGGTGATCCTAGTGCTGGTTAACGTATTCATCAAGAGCTGGGATCTCTGGGCAGCCATCGTCGCCCTGCTGGTCCCATGGACAGCCTTGACGGTCATGCAGGTCTTCTACCTCTCGACGGCGATCAGGCGGGCTCCCAGCCAGCAGGGCAGCGAAAGCTGGGGCACTCAGGGGCAGCAGGAAGGTTCATTCGAGGGCGGGTGGCTTCGTAAGCCGCGTCGTTCATTTGCGGCCCTCCGGCAGAGCAAATGTTAAATTTCTTATCATAGATGCTAGTGGACATCGAAAGGAAAGCCAGTGTCTCCATCTTGGGCAACCAATCTCTTGTCAAGGTCGTCGTCGTCGCCCCGAAGAGCGACGC
>JBEKZX010000127.1:0-2873 GCA_049509455.1 Conexivisphaerales archaeon | reverse complement strand
GTGCCCAGGACGATGGAGATTCTCATCCCTTCCACGAACACCTTTCTCTAGCGAAGGGCTTCTTATATCTCTACAAATGACCCCCGACCGGTGCCCAACCACACCCATGCCCTGACAATGGGCCTCCACCAGGTACCACGCCAGGCGAGCGTCCGAGGGGGACAAGAAGAGAGCCCTCTCCTTCCTCTACTCGATGGCGCTCTTCCAGGCCGCCCTAGTAGGGGGACAGATGCTCGATGCCGCAAGCACCATCTTCATAGTCTCCATGGGCGGCTCGGAGGGGAACCCCCTGATGTCCGCGCTGTTGGGGGGCGGATACGTGGCCTTTGTGCTTAGGAAGCTGGCCCTGGCCATGGCGGCGGGCATGGGTGCGTACTACGTGTCGAGGAGAGGGTCGGGATATTTTCTCCTGACCGTAGCGTTGCCCCTGGTGGCGGCCTTCGGCGGCGCCTTCTCAAACGTGATTGCGATAGGTGCGCATTTCTTCTAGCTGGCCCCTTCCCCCGAGGGCTTTGGCTCACCACAGCGTGCGCATCCTGAGCTTCTCTTCGACCTCTTCAATGACCTTGGCGTCTCGGGGGATGCCCAGAGTTCGCGCCACAGACCTGGCCTTCTCCAGGCTCTGAGACCTGACACGCTTCCTGTGGATCTGGCCATCGCTGCAGCAGGCGGGGTCCTGACAGATCCATTCGAAGGTGAAGAAGCTGTTTCTCTCTACTTCTATCTCCTTGGTCAAGCGGCTCCCCTCCATGGGCCCTCTTCAGCCCAGCCTCCGACCGTGATGAAAGGCCGGGAGGTGATGGGCGGGCGGACGTGCCTCATCTTGAGTGCTGGCTCTGCAAGGCCTCTTCGCGCTGAGAAGGCAATGGCGGCGACGATCCCAACTTTTGGCATGGCATCCGCTCCGCATAACAGATCGTCGCCGGGCCCTTTTAACGGCTGAGTCGGTCTAGGGAGCTGTTAGAGCCTCTGGGGGCTTCTAATGATTTAGAGGTGTAACCATTATCTCTTCAAGGGAGAGCATGGTGACCGCCATCCGTAGCATCACGAGCGCTCGCTGAGCACCGTGGCATCCTCGATGCCGCAGTTCCCGGGCGCCGCCACTCCGGCCTGTCTGGAGCTGAAGCCTGAACCCCGCGGCGGACTGCCGCCATCCGACAGTCCTGACTTTGGAGCGGCGGAGCCAACATCCCCATAAGTCCCCACTTCTGCGCCGGAGGAGGGGACGCCGGCGCCGTTCCTGCGGCCTTCTTCGCTTCGGTCTGAAGCTCTTTCTCGATTTCCTCTATGGGCTGCGGGGGCGGGGTGGTGGCCAGCGTGTAGCCTATCCAGGCGAGGATCCCCAGCACGGCCAGGATGGCCAGGAAGGCCGTGACCTCCAGGACCACTAGAGGCCTCCAGAAGAAGACCAGATAGCCGTAAACCACGATGCCGATGATGCTGACGACGAGGATGACGGCGCCCAGAGTCCGATCCTTTGACGTTAGAATGAACTTGAGCGTAAGCGAGACGTAACAGTCGCCGCTTCTTAACGGTTAGATTACGTCCGCGGGAGGCCACCATGCCTATGTGAGCGCGGGCGCCACGCGTCCGTTCATTGTAGTGCGGGGGGTTCCCAAGGTAGTTTGATCCCGGCCGCCTCCATGACCTTCCTGACCGGGAGGCAGGGCCTTTCGAACACCAGGGAGGAGCCCTCCTCGACGGGACACGAAGTGAAGCAGCGCTCCTCCACGGGGTCGACGGGGCACCGGAGCAGGTCGAGGCCGAAGAGGACGTTCTCCACCTCCATCACCCTTCCGCAGGCGGCGCAGACCTTCCGCAGCGTGACGAAGTTGCCGTCGAGACCTCGCTCCATCCGAGTCACCGTATGACGGCACTGGTCCTCTGGCTTCGGAGGCTGGCCGGTCGACCCCGAGCCGCTGGCGTCGCCGATGTCCGAAGATGAAGCGGGGGACGGCCCCTTTGTCATCGAGAGACCGAAAGAGGCTGCCTTCTAATAAGCTTCCGAGCCGACGCGCCTCCGCTGGAATCACCACAACGGCGACTATGTCAAGGCGGGGGAGCCGGAGCCGGGAGGGTGGTCAAGTTCGGGTTCTCACGTCTGGCACTGGAGGCCATCTCCGTCGGGCAGATCGCCTTGGCCGCCCTGATGGCCCTGTCCGTGCTGACGTAGGTAGGCTTCAGCTGCAGACGCGCGCACATGTAGAGCCCGCGAAACGAGGCGGGCATACTCAGCCAGATAACTGGTGGAACGGCCCCTCGCCAACGATGAGGTCGGGCCTCATCTGGGGAGTCACTCAAGTCCACCATGGCCATGCCAGCAGGGCCCTTGGGCCGACCGGCGAAGGAGGGCTCGGAGACAATCGGCTTAAGTACGAAAGGGAGGTGAACACAGGCTGTGTCGGACGAGGCGGGGGGCGGGACGGTCGCCCGTGGGATGTACCATCTGTTCCTGGGGAACACGACCTCCGCCCTCCTCTTTGCCGTCTCGGCGATCCTCAGAGGGAGGCTCCTCGTCATCGGCCTGAGGTCCTGGAAGCTCGCCCTGGCGATGGGCCTTCTAGTGACCCTCTTGAACGACCTGACCTACGCCCCAATGGGCAACCTCCTCTTCAACCAAGGAAGGGACCTCCTTTCCTGGTACTCCAACCAGCTCGGCCTGGCGGGCTGGGACTACAGGTTCATCGCCGACTTCGGGCTCTTCAGGGTCCCCGCGTGGTCGTGGCTCATGGGGCTCTCCATCTACGTCAGGATAGCCCTGGTGGTACTCCTCCTCTGGAGCTGGCGGAGGCCAAGCAGTAGCGACATCGCATCGCATCTCAACCTTAGTTCGGGGTCAAGCTGATTGCACCTTGACCCTTGATGGCAACGCT
>JBEKZX010000126.1:0-2947 GCA_049509455.1 Conexivisphaerales archaeon | reverse complement strand
CGGGATCAATGGCTTCGAAAGGTCGGCGATAAGGATGGTGACAAAGAATCAGGAAGGGGACATTATCATAGCCTACGCGGATGGGTCGGTCGTCAAGTCCGTGACGGTGAGCGTCCTGAACGGGGACCCCTCCCAGCTTCTGTTCTCTCCCGAGCTCAAAGAACATCTGAGCCCTTCTCTCCTCGACGATGAAATCGAAAGGACGTTCGTCCGGGACAGGGACCTCCTCCTGAAGAAGCTGGAGAACATGAAGAACGGTATCATGGACCCGCTTACGAAAGAAGAGGATAAACGCATCGAGGGAGACCGTTGGAGGATGAGCGAAGCTTGGGGTTGCAAGTTCGAGAAGGAGTTCCCGGCTGGGAAGACACTATGGGTTGGTCCTTGGAACTTGCTTGAATATCCCAAGGAATACCAGGTTAGCTGGGTGAAAGAGAGGTGTCTAGGAGAGCTACAGTGTTTTGCAACGGCGGCCGCCGAGATGCTGAGAAGCCCCAGCCTGAAAGTCAATCCTAACTTCACCGGCGACAGCGCAGGAATGCTTTCGCAGGACTGGGAGAAACTCTTCCTTTACTACGGAGTCATTGACAAGCCCTTCCTCTGGCCGGAGTTCGTGAACAGGTATGGAAGGGATGGAGTCACGATTTTGGTTGACAAACTTGAAGGCGGGCGCCCTCCGCGATGGGACTACAAGGGGTGGTTCGGCGGCGACACGGATTTCATACCGTTGGTGAGTGACGACTACGGCAGGCCCGAAGGGCTTGAACAGATCGTCAAACCTGCTCAGTCCGTCAAACCGACTACTTGAGTTCCGTGTGTTCGATTCCATGCGCCGCTTTCCATTGGTTCATGTCTGCTGTCAACTTGTGCGCTAGTATGGTCCTCGCTTGATCGGTATCGCTTGGATTCAGTTTTGAAATCCTGTTCTTGAAGTCCTGGGACAATCTTTCGGCGGCGACAGAGTTCTTGAGAATCGCGTCGCCATAGCCATGTGAATTCATTTCGGTTGCATATGCAGTGGGAGACAAGCCTGTGAAGTAGTCTCTTGCATTCTTAGCTGCGCTCGTCAAGACGCCCGGTTCGGTTCCGGATTTCGCCCACTTGGGTAATAGAAACGCGTCTCCATTCGGGGCAGTGAGGGTCTGCGCCTGAGCGAATATCGCCTCCGGCTCGCTCTCGATTCGCATGGCGTGTCCCACCTGTTGGGCCATCAAGGAGCTAGCCTGAGACCTCTGCGAAATGCCTACGAACGACCTTTCCAGCGAAGGCCTGAGCATCTTGGTGGCCTGGACTCCTCCTACGCCGGTGGCGACGCCCGCGAACCCGAGGCTGAGGGCTTCTCCGAGGAACTGCCTCCCACCCAGCGCCTCTCCGGTCTTCTTCAGTCCCCCGGCTAAGCCGGATGACACGGCGCTTCCGAACGTGCCCAGCCTTTCGGTCAGGGACTGCCCCGCCTGACCGAGCCCTCCAGCCGCGCTGAACGCCTGGCCGAACGCGGGGAGGCCTGCCATGCCCGCGGCCCCCGCGACCGGGGCGCCTATTCCCGCTCCGATCATCGCGGCACCGGCCCCTGCGGCCATGGCCGCCTGTGAGACCGTCTGGAACATGACTCCGGTCAGGGGGGCGAAGACGGTGGGCATGAGGATGGCCGCGAATATCGCCGCTATCGCTATCCAGTCCTGCGCCACCCCGGCCGTCTGGAAGAGAGACCCGGAGTACCCGGTGATCACGTTGTTCGCCACCCCGATCACCAGCGAGCTCAGTATGGAGGCGAGGATGAGGCCGTACAGAGTATCCTCGACCATCTGCCCTAGCTTCTTGGCGAAGGGGACCAGCCTGAGGCCTATGCTGAGGGGGAAGGCCACTATCAGGACGGCCAGCAGGAAGAGGCGGACCGTTCCGAGGAAGTACGACATGAGCCACGCGAAGAGGGACATGATCCACACCGCAAGGGTGGGTATCGCAGCGAGCAAGACCTCCCACCAGGTCTTGTTGAATATGGCGGTGTTCCACAGGTTGTTTATCGCCGCGGAGTACTGGGTGTACGGGTTGGGGTAGGCTATCAGGGACATGTCGAGGTAGTTGACGATGTTCGCCACCGTGTTGTATATGAGGGGAAAGAGAAGTATCACGGCGACGCCCGTGACGACCTCCATCGCTATGTTAGCGCTGCCACTCTCCTTCCCCGCCATCCTTCCGAGGAGGGCGAGGAACACGCTACCCGCGAGGACCACCAGGGAGATTCCCAGCAGCATGTTGTAGTACCCGCCGAGGGGCATCGAGGTGCCCGGCGTCGCCGTCGTCGCGCCCAGCATGGAATCGTTGAACTGGGGGAGCTGCGCTATTAGGTAGAACAGAGGGTTCCCCGCCACAGGGCCGGCGACGTTCTGCCGCGTTACGGAGGCGACGAGGTTGCCGCTCGCGTCGTAGGCGTCGACTTCGTAGCTGTAGTAGAGCGTCTGGCTGAACCCTCCGTTCTGGGTCACGCTGAAGCTCGCGCTGCTCTGGGATGGATAGACCAAGGGATTCGGCGTGAAGTCGCCCGACGAGAGGGTGACGTTCGTGTCGCCCTGCTGGGTGGGGGCGCCCGGCGTAGGGCTATAGAGCCCGACCACGTCGAACCAGCCGCTGAAGTGAAGGTTTCCGCCGGACCACGGCCCGGAGACGATGGCGGTCCCTGAGACGGTCAGAGCGATAACCATGTGCAGCTGTGTGCTCTGAACGACGATGTTCGAGAGGCTCAGGGAGAGCTGGCCGGTCTGGGCGAACGCCGGGGAGAGGATGGCGGCCAAGAGGAGGACGACGAAGGTGGCCCTCGATACACGCCTGAACACGGACGCCGCCCTTGCCAGGGGCTTCCTGACGGAGACCATCTATACCTCGAAGTCTGCATTCCTTAAAACGTCCTCGCTTTCGGTCAGACTTTCATTTCCTTTGGGGCCGTCGT
>JBEKZX010000125.1:0-3119 GCA_049509455.1 Conexivisphaerales archaeon | reverse complement strand
ACTATCTCCTTCGATGTGTCGTTCTGCACGGCTGCTCCACGGGGATAGACCCAAGCGATGGCCGGCAGGCCCCTCTCGTGAGCCTGCTCCTGGATGCGCCCAAACTCGGCGAACATCTCTGATTCGAACGAGCTGCCTAGGTAGATGGTGTACCCCACCGCCTTAGCGCCGAGCGAGACAGCATATTCGACGGAGCAGACCTGCCGAGATAAGGGCTCTCCCTTCGGGAGGCTGGACCTTCCGTTCAGCTTCACTATTAGGGGGACATTTCCGTCATAGTATCGCTCCGCCAGCCCCTTCTGGAGGATGACGCCGTTGAAACCTCCTTTGACGGCTGTCTCCATAATGAATGACGGGTCGACGTTCCTGTCGGTGAAGTCCATCGACGGGCCGTGCTCCAGGCCTTGGTCGTAGGCAAGGAGTACGCTCCTGCCGTTTGTGAGGAAGGTATCCATCCTTGAGCGTGACATATGCTGCGGAATTCCTGACGCCGCAATATAAACGATGAGGCTCACTCGGAAGGGAGGAGCCCAAAGGTCTTCATTGGAACTCGCGTCCGACTGCCAAGAGGGACATGTCCAAAAGCTTCGGCTTCAGGGCGTCCTTTACGTCGACGGAGACGACGCTGTTCCCGCGAAGGGAGACCATCTGACCGAACTTTCCCGCTTTCACCAAGTCCACGGCCGCGACGCCGAACCTAGTGGCCAAGACCCTGTCGTAGGCGTTGGGGGAGCCCCCCCGGATTAGATGCCCTAGGACCACCTCCCTGGTCTCGAGCCCGGTCCTCCTTTCGATTTCCTGGGCGACAAAGCGGCCAACCCCCCCTAGCATCGGATGGCCGAACTGGTCGAGACGCCGTCCTCCTCCAGCCGCCTCCTCCCGCTCCCTAGGTTGGGCACCTTCGGCGACTACGACCAGCGAAGACTTCTCCCCCCTCTTGGCCCTTCCCTGGAGGAGCGTGCAGATGGCGTCCATGTCAAAGGGCTCCTCTGGAACGAGGATGACGTGGGCGCCAGAGGCGATGCCCGAGTAGGCAGCGATCCAGCCGGCGCCCCTCCCCATCACTTCCACGACCATGACCCTCTCGTGAGACTCACCCGTGGACTTCACCCTGTCGATGGCCTCCATGGCGACGTCGACGGCTGTGTGAAAGCCGAAGGTCACGTCGGTGGCCGAAAGGTCGTTGTCGATCGTCTTCGGGACCCCCACGAACTTTAAGCCGTGCGATGAAAGCTTCTGGGCCACGCCCAGCGTGTCCTCCCCGCCTATGGCCACGATGCAATCCAGCCCTAGCTCTTTGGCGTTCGCAACCACACGCTCAGGCCCGCCGTCCTTGGAGAAGGGGTTGGTCCTGGAAGTCAGCAGCATCGTTCCCCCCACAGGGAGCGCTCCCTCCACCATGTCGTAGTCGAGACGCAGGGTGTCGGGCTCAAGCAGGCCCGCCCAACCCCTCCTTATGCCTATGACTTCATAATTGTAGTCAGCGGCTCTTCGAACAACGGCCCGG
Source organism: Conexivisphaerales archaeon (assembly GCA_049509455.1). Taxonomy (GTDB): domain Archaea; phylum Thermoproteota; class Nitrososphaeria; order Conexivisphaerales; family DTJL01; genus DATKKG01. The sequence continues at coordinate 1,612 of JBEKZX010000125.1, read as the reverse complement.
ATGACGGCGTTCAGACCAGCGCAGTCCCCGCCTCCGGTGAGGACGCCCACCTTCATGACAAGACGACACTACTTCCTATTGTTAATAAACAGAACGGTGAAGGCCGGCCTGGACGGTTGAAGCGGAACGGTCGCCACGAACTAGAAGCGCTGCTCCCATTCCCTCAATTCGTACTCCCTCAGCCCGCTGGCGTGGTATGGGTCGGCGTCCGAAAGCCTCTTCGCTGCCTCCAGAGACTTGGTCACGAGGATGTAAAGACCACCCTTGCCGTCGGTGAACCTGCCGGCCATGCGAAGCCTGCCCTCTCCCTTGAGCTTGGCCATGTAGGCCATGTGCGACTCCCTGAAGGGGCCTAGCCTCTTGCGGTCAACCAGGAGCCGGGAGATCACAACGTACTCTGGCATGAGCAGGCAAAGGGGGGCGCCAGATATAATGATGGTGCCGAGGCCCGGTGAAGCCCAGGCGTCAGGGAGTCCTCTTCCCGTTGACAGGGCAGGCTGGTCCGCCCGCTCTCTTCTGTCGTGGTGGTGCGATGCGACCGCCAGCAGGTCCCGTAGTCATAGAAGGGCACCGCTCAAAAGAGCAGAGCCACTCGAGCAGAGAAGATGGAGGAAGGACCTGGACCGAGGGAACCTCAGCCTCCCCGCCTCGGGCGTCGCGTCCTGCCAGAGAGGCCGCATGGGACGTGAGCCCTTGGTAACCGAGGCCATAGGTGGCTTCTTGGGCAGGGCTCAGAGACGAGAGCAGACCAAGTCGTTCTCCATTTCGGTTCCGGCCAACCCCGGAGAAATCACTACCCTTCCCCTCCTGGAAAGGCAGCTCATGTGTGCCCTGGCCGTTGACTGCATCAGCGTAATCTTCGATTCGTCCTCCAGGTGGAGGCCAGCCGCGATCAGAGCCCTAGATGTCAGCCTGGAGAGCGACATCGGTGTGTCCAAAGCCCTGAGAATCGCTTCGTCAAAGGCGTCAATGGCGCCGACGTTCGCCCGGACGAGAGAGCTGAGCTCCGCCCTGGCGCAGGGCTGGCCGTGGCTGGGCACGAACACGTCGTAAGGGAGCCCCTCCAGCTTCCGCAGGCTCTCCCTGGCCCTGTCCGGGTCGTGGAGGTAGAGGACGCCGTGCTTGCGAATGGTCTCCTCGCCGAACAAGGCGTCGCCGCAGAAGAGCACCCTTCCTGCCCCCACTCCCGTCATGGCGAAGCTGTGGCCGGGGAGCGCGACCGCCTCCAGCCTGACACTTCCGGCCTCTAAGGGCCCCTGCACTATCTTCTGATTGACGGGCGATGCCTGGCCGATCACGAACTTGTTGTCGAGCTGGCTGAACGGAACTGCCCCCTGGTTGAAGTATGCCGCTTCGAGCCAAGGGTTCTCCAGGACCCAGGCCTCGGCTGCGGGCGCGGAGACCGAGGCCCCCGTCCGCTGGACCAGGAAGGCGTTCCCGCCGTAGTGGTCCGGATGGGAATGGGTGTTGACGATTCCCTTGATGGTCAGGCCCAAGGAGGACACCGTCCTGAGGATGCGCTTCCCCGCGTCCTCATCTATTCCGGTGTCTATGATGGCGCACTCTACACCGTTCCTGACTACTCCGATGTTGGTCCGGAGGGGGATCAGTC
>JBEKZX010000124.1:0-3138 GCA_049509455.1 Conexivisphaerales archaeon | reverse complement strand
GAGCCGATGACCGTAGCCAAGCCCATGTCGTGCATGGCAAGCGAAGTGGGGATCCCCACCCTGCTCCTGCTTTCCTTCTCTTCGGCGGAGAAGGATCGCCACTCTGGACCCGTCTCCTCGATCCGCTCCTTGGTTACGAACCCGCATAAATTGCAGACCATCTCCCCCTTGGCGGAGTCGACGACCATAGCTCGCCTCCCGCACCTGGGACAGCGTTCTGCCTGGGAATCGGGGTCGCTTCCGTGAACCTCCCCCTTAGAAGACGTATCGTAACACCAAGAAACAAACAGCTTTCTATGACTTTCAATGAGTTATATTTAAACAACTGCCGCCGGGCTCGGCGCCGTCAGGCTTCCTGATTCGCCGGCTGGAAGAAATAGAGTCGGAATCACATTAACATATGGGAGTGTACCACCTTATTCGACGATATGTCGGTTGATTCTCTCTTTGCGAGGCAGGGAACTCGGTTCGAATGTCGTAGGTGCGGAGCATGCTGCGGTTTTCAGGTCGAACTAGCCCCAAGTGACGTTGAGAGGATGAGTAGAGTAGACCCCGAAGTTGAAGGGCGATTGGAGCTGAGTGACCCATGCCGTCATCTGACAATCAGACATAGGGGAGACGAAGGTCGCTCGACAAGGTGCGTGTATCTCGACCATAGATTCAGATGCAGTGTGTACGATGCTAGACCTTATGTCTGCATGCTTTATCCGTTCTTCCCGATTCCCGCTTCAGACATTAGTGATTTGGGCATCAGAATGCCAGATGACGCGATCTCTCTGAATCTGGCAAGAACTGGGTCCAAGTTCTACGTGGCCTTGGACCCTTCATGCCCAGGGTGCGGGGAAGGCAGCGAAGTCGACTGGCAGAAGTTCAAGGAAACAATCGAGAGCCACTGCCTTGAGGACTGAAGTCGTCTCCATTGGAGCGAAGTATAGAGGCCTGGAGGCAGGCAGCCTCGGCTGGATTCCAGCTAGCGTTTCTCGTGTCTTCTGCCGTCAGAGAAGTCAAGATCGGAGAATGAGCTGATCGGGAATGGGATGAGACGGACGAGCCAGCCTCGCGCACGACGGAATCTGCTTTCGACCCGGGACTTTCTTCGGGGCCAGGCGCCTGTCGAACTGTCTGATAACCTATGAGATGGATGCAATACCCCAAGGCACAGGTGTCCGAGCATCCTTCATAGCTCCAAGTGAACCTGAACCGCCCGGTCGTACTGCTTTCCCGCCTTGGTCGTCATGAACTCTATCAGAAATACTGCCCTGCGCACTTGGACGAACCTGTGGGCGGCTACGCGTTTCTGCTTCATAGACACTCCCCGATATGTCACTGTAGTCCCCTCCTTGCCCTCAACTTTCGACTTTACAGCCGCGACACATAGATTGAAGAGGGTCCCTTGTGGAAAGCCCAGCTTTCCGTCAAGAAATTCAAGGTAATCCTTCGATGTAAGATTAGCTTCCTTTGGTCCAGGATACCTCCCCATATCCCTTTAGATAGACCTCAATGCTAATCAGCTTTTGCCTTTCTCCTCCTCCCATCCTGGGCTTGAAGAACGGATACAGGTCCCTCAATGTGGACCCGCAAGCGAAACACACTTAAAACATAGGGTGTAAGGCCCATAGGAATCAAAGATGTCAGACCCAAACACCGTACTAATCGGGAAGAAGCCGGTAATGATCTACGTGCTAGCATGCCTTAGCCACTTCCAAAATGCAACCGACGACGTGCACATCAAGGCTAGAGGGAGAGCCATCAGCACGGCCGTAGACGTGGCCGAGATAGTGAGGAAGCGATTCGCCACAAACGTCAAGGTCAAGGAGATCAAAATCGACACGGAGCGGCTGGAGAACGCCGAAACCCAGACCATGAGTAACGTGAGCAGCATCGAAATAACATTAACGATGTAGGGAAAGTCGACGGAGGAATCATCTGTCCTGGATAGCCATGGCTATTCTGCCAGCGGCGGTGATAGCATGACATTGATTTGTCCAGGCTCACAGCCTAGGCTTTCACCCCACCAGTAGCTACCTCGGCTTCGGGAACCCGAATCACGAATCTAAATGGGCGCTAGCCCTCCCGGCCCCGCTGCTCGGAGGAGCCTTCTCCCTGGTGCTCATGACTCCGTCGATTGCCCTCACGAAGGCCGTAGGAAGGCGGGAAGTGTCGATTCTCGACATCTACTTCAGGAGCGTCGGAATCGACCTTGATCCACGCCTTCGGCTGATCTCCTAGTACACCATCAACCCTTCGTTTTCGAGAAGCGTATGGAGGTTTCTGACGGCCTCGTAGACCTCCTCCTCCTTCTTGGCACCCGTACAGACCAGCTTTCCGCTGGCGAAGAGGAGGAAGACCGTCTTCGGCTCGAGCATCCTGTGTATCAGGCCGGGGAACTGCTCGGGCTCGTACAAGCTCCGAGGCAGCTTCAGGGCGGCCTCCTCCAGCTTGACCCTCCCTCCGAGGTTGACCGACGCGACTATGTTCTGAACCTTCATTTCCGGCTCGTTCTGTATCTTGATTCCCGACTTCCTCAGCTTCTCCACCACCGTCTGGACCGCCTTGAAAGACTGTTCTTCGCTCTTTGCACCGGTGCACACCATCTTCCCAGTCCTGAAGATCAGCGTGGACGTCTTGGGCGTCTTCAGGCGGAACACTACCCCTGGGAACACCTTCGGGTTGTACTCCACGTCGGGAAGGAGCCTAGTGATCTCGTTCAGGTCTATGGGTTGGTTGACCCCAGCCGTGGTTACCACGTTCTCGATAGAAATGAGCGTGGTGGTCTTCGGCATCCAAATCGGCGGTTGATTCGTGGACCCGACATATAAGGACGAGTATCGAGGGATTCCGCTGACCGATCTGCCGCGGTCGCCAAAGGGCCGTCTTTCGCGCTGTCTTTTGGATGGTGGGCGAATATGAGATGTCCCTGCCAAGCTTCAGCAAGTCCTCAACCTCTAACAGTGATATTGCGAGGTGGTCGTCTCTCTGTCAAGTCTTCGGTTGGTCGAGCGCCTCCTTCATGCCTACATCAACCGTATACTCTGCGGCACCTTGTTTCTCAAGGAAGAAAGGCACTAGGAAACCCTAGCTCTTCGATCTTTTACTTTCTCGCTTCTCGGACTTGTGGAGTCGGTTCAGTTCGGCTAT
>JBEKZX010000123.1:0-3160 GCA_049509455.1 Conexivisphaerales archaeon | reverse complement strand
CTTCAGTTCCGCCCGATACTCCTTGGAATTGACGGCCTCGCACCTGCCTGACTGGACGAGCCTTTCCAGGCGTGACTCGGGGTCCAGACCGCTCTTTACGACCAGGGGTAGTTCCTTCACTTGATTAAACCATTCCGTAAGCCCACAATTAAACACATCGATGTGACTACTTGGACAAGTCCTGCCCGCCTGTTGGGTTCACAGAATATTCCTTATCGCCCTGAAGAACATTTAGGCTTGATTCAAAGCGGTGGAACCCTTGCAGGCTTGGGCGCCAGAGGTGCTGAAGCTCTCGCCAGAGGGCAACGGAGGTACGGCATTGTTGACCGCCTCTCTCCTCGGGAGATGTGGAGGTCCTTGAAGCCCGAAGGTCGGAAGCGGGCGCGCTCTCTGGCCGCCGTCGGCATCGCCTTTTCGAGGGGCAGCCGCCAGGATACGAGCAAAATCTGATTCATGGTTGGGACTCAAATGGTGGGCCAGAAGGGTCAGATACTGAATTGAATTCGAGTCCCTTCTGTAGAGCGTACGACGTGATATCTGATTCACTGATTTCAGTGATAATCGTCATAGTCGTATGCGTCGATTACATAGGGATATATTCAAATACGTCGATATGACTCTTTCATTTGAGGTCGTTGAACGAGCCGATAGTTCAGGATGGTCCAAAGCGCCTGTCCCTCTTGACAAGGTTCCTGACCGTCTGGATTTTTCTTGCGATGGGTGCGGGGATCGGTCTTGGCGCCCTATTCCCAGGTTTCGCCACAGTCCTCAATGGCTTGAGCTTGGGTACGACCTCCATACCTATTGCTATCGGTCTTCTTTGGATGATGTATCCCCCATTAGCGGGGGTCCACTACGAAGAACTTGCGAGACTTAGGGACATGAAGGGGATGTTCTCGGTGTCACTCTTCTTGAACTGGGTTGTTGGTCCTGTCCTGATGTTCGCTCTCGCTTGGGTCTTCCTTCCAGATCTTCCCGAATACAGGATAGGTCTGATCCTGATAGGTCTCGCACGTTGTATAGCAATGGTCATCGTATGGAACCGACTCGCTGGAGGGGACAACGAATATGCCGCGATCTTGGTGGCCCTGAACTCCGCCTTCCAAGTAGTCTTCTACTCTATCTACGCTTACGCCTTCGTGACCGTCCTCTCAGGTTGGGTCTCCCCTGGAGGGGGAGCCATAGTCAACGTCTCCATCATTGAACTAGCTGCGACTGTCCTGGTTTTCCTGGGGATACCATTTTTCGGAGGAGTCCTCACTAGGCTAGTCTTGCTCCCGCGCAAGGGGGCGGACTGGTATAACCACAGGTTTCTAAGATACCTAAACCCTGCTTCGGAAATCGGGCTCCTGTTCACCATTGTGGTGATGTTTTCGCTGAAGGGCGAATACATCCTCTCTTTACCTTTGGACGTCCTACGAATCGCCATGCCGCTAGCAGCATACTTCGTCATCATGTTCACTCTCTCATTCGCCCTGTCGAAGGTCTTTCATTTCGACTATCCTTCATCGGCCACCATGTCTTTTACGGCGGCAAGCAACAACTTCGAGTTGGCCATTGCGGTGGCTGTCGGCGTCTTCGGCATAGACTCGGGCGTGGCGTTCGCCGCAGTCATAGGTCCCCTTATCGAAGTACCTGTCATGATAAGCCTGGTGAACGTTTCCCTCTGGGCTAAGAAGAAGTGGTATAGCTCGGAGAGGTTCCCTGAAGAACCTGTCGTGGTGAACGTGCTGTTCAACGTCGCAAACGCCACGCCCATGACGACGGTGACGGCCATATCGGGAGGGCTGGTGCTAGCACCTACGACCATAGGCTTTGGCATCGGGCTGCTCGGAGGCCACGAGTGGGACGAGGCCGAAGAGAAGGCAGACGCACTGGCCGCAGTGCAGGCTGCAATCAAGCCGCCATAATGCTCGCACGGACAAGGCGACAGGCCAGCTGAACCGTGCGAGTTGTCAGGTGCCCAACGCCTTTGACTCTCTGACGCTGGGCACCGCCGCTGGCCTGCCTTCTTTTTCCCCATCAAGCCACGCCTAGGACGCACGCTGCTGCAAGGGTCTGGCTTTGATTTGACAGCACTCTTGGCGCATAAGCCAGTTTTGCGCAGCTTTGCTATTCACCATTTAGCGGCTATCCGGAAAGCGTATGACCCCCAGAAATACCAGGCATAACTGGCTACCCTCATCAAGCGCATGTCTGCAGGCGAGGATCTTGAGTTCCATGTCAGCTCATTCAAGGCCGTGGGTGACGGGACGCGCCTCAAAATGGTCCATGCGTTGCTTTCAAGAGAGATGTGCGAACGTTAAGCATTCGCTGCCCTAGGCATGATGCAGCCTAATGCATCTCGCCATACTCTGGTGGTGGAAAGTCTTTGTTTGATAACGAACAGGTCCCGCGCCCAATCGACTGTCAACTTCTATGCAGCCCATAAAATCACATTTAAATACATCGATATGATGCCTTGGACATGTCTTGCGCGCCTACTGGGTTCACAGGGCTTCCCCCATAGTTCCGAAGAATGCTCAGACCTCGTTAGGAGCGGTGGAACCCTTGCAGGCCTGGGCGCCACAGCTGACGATGCTGTCGGTTGAGGGCGACGTAGGTACGGCATTGTTGACCGCCTCTCTGCTCGGGAGATGTGGAGGTCCTTGAAGCCCGAAGGTCGGAAGCGGGCGCGCTCTCTGGCCGCCGTCGGCATCGCCCTCGTTTTGACTCTCATCCTCGTCGAGGTCACTGTCACCCTCCCCCCTCCAGGGGAGGCGGCCTCTCCTTTGGATTATACGGTGGTCACGTTCGGGTCTTGGAACGACGTCTCCCCGGCCTGGAGCCCCGATGGGAAGACGATAGCGTACGTCTCTGACCAGAACCACGTCTGGCAGGTATTCACCATGAACCCCAACGGCACGTCGAACAGGGCCGTCACGCCGTCCAGCTATAACGCCACGAGCCCCTCCTGGAGCCCCGACTCCTCTTCGATCGCCTTCCTGAGCCAGGCGGGCTCGCAATTGAACGTGCGCGTGGTCTTCCTCAAAAACTCGACCGTCCGGACCATCGCCGCCGCGGGAACCTCCGCCGTTCAGCGCAATCCTGAGTGGAGCCCTGACGGGAGGAACCTCCTGTTCTTCGTTGCGTCCAGCGCTACGACGCTGGTGTCATATGA
>JBEKZX010000122.1:0-5785 GCA_049509455.1 Conexivisphaerales archaeon | reverse complement strand
CCTTCCTCCGAGGATCTACTGCGAAAGGTGCCTCGGGAGGCTGGATAAGTGGGTCGAGGTCAAGGGACCCGCCTTCCTCTACAGCTACACCGTCACTCATCCGGCGGGGAAGCCAGAAGTGGTAGGCCTTGCCAAGTTTAAGGGCGTTGAGGGTGGGGTCTTGGCTCTCATAGCGAATTCCAAGGAGAGGCTCAGGATAGGCTCTACTGTCAGGGTGCTCACCAAGGACGGGAGGATGGAGCTCTCCGTGCAGGAGAAGAAGACAAGGTAGCGGGTTCACTGCGCCATCTTGCGCTGCATGCTGAGGGCGGCCTTCTGCCCCGTCCCCATGGCTTCGATGACGGTCGCCTCGCCGAGGACCACGTCGCCCGCGGCGTAGAGCCCCTTTATTGAAGATTCGTACGTTTCATCCACCTTTATCAGGCCCTCCTCTCCAGTAGTGGCGAGGCCGGGCGTGGTCATCTGGATGATAGGATTAACCCGATTCCCTATGGCCATTACGACTGTGTCGGCTTCCTTCAGGAACCCCGAACCCTCCACTGGCTTTGGCCTCCTCCGTCCTGATGCGTCGGGCTCTCCCAGCTCCATACTCTGAAGCTCTACGCCCTTCACGCTCCCTCCTTCGTCGCCCATGAACCTAACAGGCGAGTAGAGCATCATCAACTGCACGCCTTCCTCCTCGGCGTTGAGGACTTCTTCCTTCCTGGCGGGCATCTCCGCCCGTGTGCGCCTGTACACTATATAGACTTCGTCGGCGCCCATGCGAAGGGCCGTCCTAGAAGAGTCCATGGCTGTATTCCCCGCGCCTATCACGACGACCTTCTGGCCCACCTTCACTGGAGTTCCATACGTGGGGAATGAGTAGGCCTTCAGCAGGTTGATTCTCGTGAGAAACTCATTGGAGCTGTATATGTAGTTCAGACTCTCCCCCGGGAGGCCCATGAACTTCGGTGAGCCCGCGCCCGTGCCTACAAAGACTGAATCGAAGCCGTCGTCGAACAGGTCCTTCACCGTAAGAGTGCGACCTACGATGACGCCGTTTTCGAACTCGACCCCCTGCCTCTTCAGGGAGTCAATCTCCTGCTCAACGATCTTCTTGGGGAGGCGAAACTCCGGTATGCCGTATAAAACGACACCGCCAGGCCTGTGGAGTGCTTCGAACACCTTCACTTCGCAACCCTTGGCTACCATCTCCGCCGCCACGGTGAGGCCTGCGGGCCCGCTGCCCACCACAGCCACCTTCTTCCTCTCTTCCTCTCCGGGCCGGACCTCCTTGGTCAGGCCGTTCTTCAACGCGTAATCGGCGATGTACCTCTCCACCGCGCCTATCGCCACGGGCTGTCCCACCCGGGCGAGGACGCATTCCTCTTCGCAGAGCGACTCCTGAGGGCAGACCCTCCCTGAAATCGCGGGGATCCTGTTCTTCTGTCTGACGACCTGGTATGCCTTGGCCAAGTCCCTCTCCTTGACAGCCTTCATGAATGTGGGTATGAGCGCTCCTACCGGGCAGGCCGAAATGCAGGACTGCTTTGGGCACTGGAGGCACCTATTGGCCTCATAGTAGGCTTCCTCGTCAGACAGGCCGAGGGTGACTTCGTCGAAGTCCTTAACCCTGTCTTCGGGCTTTCTCTTGGCCATCTGGGCCCTAGAGAGGACCTTTCCCATCTAGCTCGCCATCCTCTGCTGGAAGAGCTGCATCGCGCGCGCTTCTTCCGCCCTGTACTGTGAAAGCCTGAGCAGCAACTCCCTGAAGTCGACCTGGCCGGCATCGAAATCGGGGCCGTCCACGCAGGCGAACCTGACGACGCCTCCCACCCTCACCCTGCAGCCGCCGCACATACCCATCCCGCAGAGCATTATTGGGTTAAGGCTGGCCACTGTCTTGACTCCGAAGGGCTGGGTGGTGTCGGCCACGGCCTTCATCATGACGGTGGGCCCCACCGTGAAGACCTTGTCCACCTTCGTTCCAGACTGGAGCATCTCCCTCAGCACGTCGCTCACGAAGCCCTTGCTCCCTTCGCTACCGTCGTCGGTGGCTATCCTGAAATCGTCGGAGACTGACCTGACCTCTTCCCTGAAGATCAGCTTGTCGGAGGACCTCGCGCCTATGACCGATGCGACATGGTTGCCTGCCTCCTTCATTGCCCTGGCCACCGGGTACGCCGTGGCGATGCCGACCCCACCGCCGACGATGACGACGTTCCCAAAGTTCTCGACTTCGGTGGAATTTCCCAACGGTCCCACCATATGATAGAGCTCCTCCCCTTCCGCTAGAAGGCCGAGCTTCTTGGTCGATGCGCCCACCTCGAGGAAGACCATCGTGACCGTACCACGCGAGGCGTCCCAGTCCGCGGCCGTCATGGGCACTCTTTCGCCTGTCTCATCAGCCATCACTATCATGAATTGTCCAGGCTTGACCTTGGAGGCGAGGACCGGGTTCTCCACCTCCATCAGGCGCGTCGAAGCCGCGAGGTCGCGCTTGAGCACGATTCTGTTCAACGGGGAGGCCCGACATAGGGTTACGAGAAATCGGGCTAAAAAGCATGGCGAATGTCGAAGTTGTTGATTTGTTGTGAGCATCTTGCAAGATAGAGGTACATCGTGTCGCCAAAGAGCTCGAAGGATGCCTTATGCCTGTTGAGGGTGTAATTATTTCGCATCTGTTTAATATAGTTTACGTATTTAGCGATTATGACGAAGGAATGACGGCCGACCGAGCCTCTACTGTGTTCAGAGCCCAACCCCAAGTTGGCGCGCAGCCAGCTGCTTCCGTTGCACAATCCTTGTAGCAACAGCAACGCTAATAGCACATCGCTCGCTACGGCAGCACGCGCATGGTAATAGCGTGTAAGCTCTTCCGCCTTGGGGTGCCCCTTACTCTTGACGGGGCATACCAGAAGCTCGAGGGTTTCAGGGTCGAACGGGAGGACGAGGAGACGAAACTCCAGCTTGTGACCGAGGTCCGCGATCTCAAGTACGAAGAGGGCGTCCTCAGGGGGAGGATTCTCAAGGACCAGGTGATACGAATCAACCAGAGGGATGAATGGAGGCCTGCGCTGCCATGAGGCCGGCCGCGGTGGTCGAGGACAGAATCACCCCCGAAGTCATGGAAAAGTATTACGAATCTAGCTTCGAGGATGCCCGCGTCGTTTACTTCGACCAGGTAGACATCCCCAACATCACCAAGCTAGCCCTTTATGGCTCCGGCCTCTCCGACACGAACACGTACCGCGAATACCTCGCGCACGGCCGGCTTTGGTATGTAGTAGTCGCGTCTAAAAGCAAGCGGTTCATTATGGGGCTGACGCGCAACTGCGTCGTCACGGTCTTCTCTCAGGTGGACTCCAGCGAGGTGGTCTCGTTCGTGTTCGAAGAAGTGGCCCCCCTGGCTGCGGAGTCCCGATAGGGCAAGCGACGAGGTGCGGGGGTCTGCCTCTCAGGCTCGTCCCCGGGGAGCCCGCCCTGTTAGTCGAGGACGGCGGGGGGCTACTGGCAATCTCCGACCTCCACCTTGGCTACGAGCGGACGCTCGAGGCCAGGGGCGTACACGTTCCCGAGCAGACCCGGCAGCTCGCCGAGAGGGTAAAGACGATAAAGGAGAAGACGGGGGCTGAGAAGCTAGTCATCCTGGGCGACGTCAAGCATGATATCAAGGGCGCCTCTCTCTACACAGCCTTCGCCATCGCCGAGTTCTTCAGGGAGATGGAGGTTTTCAAGGAGGTGTTCGTAGTCCCCGGGAACCACGACGGAGGCCTCGCCTCCCTTCTTCCCCCAAAGGTAAGGCTGGCGGGAGCAGGTGGCCTAGCCCTTGAGACCGTCGACGGAAGGGTGGGCTTCTTCCACGGACACGCCCATCCGGCAGCATCAGTGGCCGGGGCCCGGGTGCTCGTATCGGGCCACCAGCACCTCATCCTAGCGAGGCAGGGGACGCGCCAGGGAATATGGGTGCGCTTGAGCATGGGGACGCCCCCGGCGGAGCGCACGCTCATTGTCATGCCAGCCTTCAACCCCCTTCTGTACGGCGTCCCTGCTACCAGATTCACGGCGAACCGCTGGAGGCCCGTCCTGAAATCCCTCCTGGAAGGGAAGCATATGGCCGAAGTCTTTCTCCTAGACGGCACCAAGCTCGGCGGGCTGGGGGAGCTTTCAGGGCTCCTGGAGGTAGAGGTGGACTGACTGTGACGTCCTGTCCTACATAATACGAAATGACTGTTGAGCTTAGGTCGATATGTAGAACGTAATCTGGGTGTCTCGTCTATCTTCCCAATTGTGCGAAGCACGGCTTATGACGTTGTATGCAAGGGCAGTGGCGACTTGGCTAGGCGGTCCGGGGGGCGTAGCTAATAGGAGGCTGTCGACGGAACTGAGCAATATCATGGAAGCCATTCAGAGGGGCAGGGACAGGATAACGAGCGTGACTTCCCTCCCCCGGACGTGCCCGCTACGAGAGAGCCCCCTCTCAGGCCGCAGGGGGTGCTATTGATACCGGGGTCGCCTCGGGGCGATCCCAGCCGTTGCTCGTAGTGGTCATGGGGGCCTACGACGACCCGGAGAAGCTCATCCTCCAGACGATCGAATACCTCTCTGCCCGCTGCCGGGGGGTGACAAAGTACGTCATCTTCTATGCCATCTCTTGGAACGGGATAGCTTGGGCGAACCACAGAGACTCATTCAGGGCCTCGAAGGCCGTCCCCATCCTGAAGCTGCTGGGGGGGAGGGGGGAAGCCGGTGAACTGAACCTGATGTATTAGAATCGCCTGACTCTTTCATCAAAAGATGCAGAGGGGAAGAAGTCTAATTGTGTGAGATGTAGCGTACGTTCTCGCCTACTAAGACCTCGGGATGTCCCCGAAAAGTGATTCAGTAGGCTTGACTTAGCGTAAGTAACGAGACACTTACGCTACGTCCGACAGGAGGCGCAAGAGGAGACTCACTCTCGAGGAGAAGGGGAGGATAATCGCCTACCGCAGGGCGGGGCGGTCCCATACCGAAATCTCCGTCCCCATAGGCAGCCTTTCTCTGTTAACCATTGAATGACACATCAAGGTAAGAAGGAAATCGCCCAAGCCCCAGCCGAAGGGGCACCCTCAGAGGGTCGTGACTAACCTGTCAGATGGCTGTGGACCGGAAAGCATTCCTCCGGAGAATCTCGTGCTGTTGAAAGAGGCCCTGGATGTCGAGTACTCCTCTATCGGGGAGCTGACCGATGCGCAGTTACGAGTAGCAGGGCCCGCGAACGAAGTTGTGAAGAAGCAAGTCAGAGAAGCAGCTGCAGTGATGTGGCCCCAGGCTTTGGCAGGAAGGTCCCAACCGTTAACTGGATGGAATTGGCGAGGCTGTAGATTCAGCTCGATGAATCCAAACCAAGAGAGATAGGTTAGTTGATGTGTTTCTGGTCTGGGAGATGGGCGAGATCACCGAGAAACTCAACGGCCTCCGTCGGAAACTAGTGAACATGGAGTTCACGGTGGAAGAAATCAAGTCTGGCATCGACATGTTGAAACCGAAGTAGGCAAAAATGGCAGATTAGACGAATTTCAAAGAGAAAAGGAGTTAGAGTAAACGCCGTGGTTTGTCGTAACGGATAATAGATAAGCGGCCGAAGGCCTGTAAGAAGGTCGTCTCCTTGGAGCGTGCACGCATCAGGTCCGGAGAGGCCAAGCGACTGCGTTGGCAGCGGTCGGCAGCCTTCGCCATCGTCTCCCTCCTCTTTCTTCTCGCTGCCTTTGAAGTGGTTCCATTGGAGGGGAGCGGGTCTCCGTCGACCTTCGTTATAGTCGCAAGG
>JBEKZX010000121.1:0-3959 GCA_049509455.1 Conexivisphaerales archaeon | reverse complement strand
CGCATTAGGATAGAGCATCACCGGTGTCTGAAGGTGCGAAATTCCCAGAATGAAGGGAGGAAGAGGCGCTGCCGCTTCCATTATTCCGAATGAAGTGGTCACCAGCTGTGGTTGAGGCTGCGGCGATGACCGTGAAGACTGAGGATAATGAATCTCGATGTTGAATTGTATAATGGGGGAGGGATGGGGACTCGCTGCGATTGCTTGGATGAAATCAGCTTCGCCCATATGTGAGAGAAGCCCGATAGTATCCCTTAAACCTGCCTAGTGCAAGCTCTCCCAAATCTTCGTCAGATTAGTGAGCATGCCAAAAATGCTCACACCTCACGAATTGACTCCAATGCCAAACAAAGCTCCTCTTGAGCCCCAGTTGCTAGCACGCCAAGTCGACGGAGAGATAGAACACCAAACCGCCGACGTGGAGTTCTCGTGGTATTATTGGGTGTCTATTGCTGCTGGAAAGAATCACGGTATCCTCAAAGACCAACCATGATGTGCGAAGCTCGAGAGTGCTATCTCCCACCGAACATTTCAGTCATGTCCTTCTTCGAAAACTCCTTATAGTGAGAGATCTTGTCCACTTTTATCCCCTTTGCCATCATCTCATGTTCGCCGCTGTCGGTAATGTAGTACTTTCGCATCCGGCCTTCTCCTTCGGCTTCTATCCAGCCAGACCTGATAGCCCACTCCAACAACGCCGCTCCCAAGGCAAATGGGTTAAGTGGATCCCTTCTCGTCAAACGCAATCGAGTTTGAGTTGCTACGACACCCTTTAAGCGTTTAGACGTCTATTGCTGCTGGAAAAGAAATGAATATCATCAGCACCCTTCAGACGCAGGCTTGGACCTGCGGATGGGCTGACTCTCTCATCTTTACGCTATTGAAAACAATTTGTTAATTGAGTGGGGAAAGGGTCGCCCCGCGCTCATGCTATTATTTTTGGCCGTCCTGTTACATGAGCAAGGACCTGAGCAGGTCCCCTACCAAGAATGAGAGGCCAGAGCCCATGAGGCCCAGCATGACGTAGCGCAGACCTAGCCTGAAGCGGTTGAGCCCGCTCAGATGTCCCACATATGACCCAAGAGCAAATAGCACCACCATCGCGACTAGAACTGCTGCCGCCATGGCTTGTACTGAGGAAAGGAAGACAAATGGGAGGACAGGCACAAGCATGGTAAGCAGAGACGCGACGAATGAATTGACGGTGCTCATATAGACCTCAGCGGAGGGGGCGACAGGTGCGTTTTCGCGCATGTGCTCCCCCCTTTCTGCCAATTCGGAAGCGTAGAAGCCGATGGAGTTCCCGAATGCGTTGGCCACGCCAGCCACGAGGCCCGACACAACGACAAGACGTATGGTGTTTGTCGCTTCGCTTATCCCAATGACGACGCCCAGGATGGTAATCATCCCGTCCATTATGCCAAAGGCCGTCCCTTGAAAGCCCTCCACCGAGCCAAATCCGATGCGTCTCCAAATCGGATTTGCCACGATAGCAAAGCTCTGACCTTTGGCTATATAGGTATTCAATGTATGATTGTCCTTCAGAAGAAGGAAGCCAATCCTAAGACGCCGCCAGTTACTCGTGACGCCGACAGGAATAACAACAAGTCGGAACGAATACCCACCCTAGCAACGAGAAGCGAATCCTGTGGCACGCGTCGAGCCAGGTCTTGGAGGTGCAAATTGGCTAGGGTATATATCGGCGTCATGCCCTATCGCGTTAGCTTGAGTATATCAACAGCACATCACAAGAGCATTAAGGTACGCGGAATAGCCCAGTCGGATGCCACATCCAAGTTCCATAACTTCCTGAGCCAGAAGTACTCCGTCTACAAGGCATCTAGCAAGTTGCCTTCTGTGGCTCTTCACGTCAAGGTCCTCTTGGAAGACAAGGGCAAGGTTGACGTGCTGGTCCACGCCAATGACACCGTCGACATTCTCGCATCCCCTCATGCCAACGTCACCGCCTTCGACGGTCTCGTTGAATATGTGGCGGTCGTCGGCAAGATGAGCGTCAAGCCATCGGCTACCGGCGAGAGAAGGTCGAGACAGACTAAGGTGGGGATACTGGGAAGCGGCGAGGTTGGCCAGGCCCTTGGCTTGGGGTTCGCGGGCCGTGGCTACAAGGTGATGCTGGGCTCGCGCACTTCAAAGAGCGACAAGCTGGTGGCTTGGGCGAAGAAGGCCGGAGCAAAGGCGACGACGGGCTCGTTCGCTGAAGCGGCAGAGTATGGAGACATCGTGCTGATCGCCACGCTCGGCACGGCCGCCGAGGAGGTCGTCGATCTCGCAGGCGTCGAGAACTTCGATGGGAAGCTGGTGATCGACGCCACCAACCCGTTGGACTTCTCGAAGGGGACGCCACCTGGGCTCTTCGTAGGAGTAACGGACTCCTTGGGCGAGAGGATCCAGCGGAAGTTGCCCAACGCGAAGGTCGTCAAGTGCTTCAACACCGTGCCCAATTCTCAAATGGTGCACCCGACCTACGAAAATGCCCAGATGCTCATCTGCGGTTATGACATCGCGGCCAAACGGAAGGTGACCGGAATCCTGAAGGAGTTCGGATGGAAGGGCTCGATAGACTGCGGAGGCATCGACGGCGCAAGGTGGCTGGAAGCGCTCGTCCCGCTGTGGGTTAGGGTCGGCACAGCTCTCGATGTCCGGAGCCACGCTTTCGTGGTGGACAAGGGACTGCCTTCGGCGGCGAAATAGCCTCGAGCCGTAGATTTCGGATGCTCGCCTGTGAGTCCTGAGATCACCTGCCGCAAGGACACTCTCCATTTTGCGAGCCACCTTGGCATGCTCCCTGCGCCCCGCTGGAGGTCTTCTGTCAGCGTTTCGAATATTGAATCCTAACCGACTTCGGCACCAATTTCATCGTCGTCACCTGTGCCGTCCCGTCAGTGACTCGTGTAACCCAGCCGTCTCATTCATTGGAGGCTCAAAAAAGCTTGCACGATATGGTACTATTGGGTCATGGGCCGTTGTCACATCTTCTGACCGTGCGCATGTCTCGAACAGACTCCATCATCGGGTTCCTCAAAGACATTGGCCTCAAGGAGAGGGAGATCAAGATCTACCTTATCGTTCTGAAGACCGGCTCGGTGAGTGCGGGCGAGTTGGCATCGTACCTGCAACTCAGCAGGCTCGAAGTCTATCGCGCTTTGGAGAAGCTCGTCGACACGGACCTCATCGAAGGTGCCGAAGGGAGGCCCAAGAGATACTCTGCGGCGAAGATAGAGGGCGTCCTCAACGGCCGAATTAGGGAAGCCAAGGAGGGTACCGACAAGATGGAGCGGGAAAGGGCTTCGCTCATCGAAGAGGCCAGTCAGTTCGACCGAGGGAAACCTCAGTCGCTCTCCACGAATTTCAGGTTGATCCATGGGAGGAAGAACATCTTCCGGTTCGCCGGAAAGCTTTACGATTCCGCGCAGACAGAGATCTGTTCCATGGACACGGCCGTGGAACTGGTAAGGTCAGTCGACTTCGGCCTGGACGACGTCCAAGAATCCTGTGTCAGGCGAGGGGTGACGGTGAGGAAGATATCAGATATAAACGAAAGGGATTTGGAGGCCGCCGAGAGGTTCCTGGAGTTCTGCGAGCTTCGTCATTCATCTCTCCACAGCATCGCGCGAATCTACATCGTGGATGAAGAAGAGGTCCTGTTCTACCCCGCTTCTGGGGACGACAGCTCCTGGAGCGGCGAGGGGGAGATCTGCCTTTGGACGACCAATAGGGAATTCGCCCGTCTCATAAAGAGGAGCTTCGAGGCAGCTTGGGAGGCCGCTTCCGATGGCAGGACCAGGGTCAAGGAGGTCGAAAGGCAAGCGCGCGCCTTCCAGTCTGGTTCCGTATCGGAGCCCCAAGGAGCCAAGAGAGGAGCTGGAGAACGTTCGCCCTCCTCCGAACGGGGATCAGGCTCAGACTAGGGCTCCCATCCACTCGTCGAGCGCGCTCAA
>JBEKZX010000120.1:0-3222 GCA_049509455.1 Conexivisphaerales archaeon | reverse complement strand
AGGGGGGCGGGTCAGGCTAATGCCATAGGGCGCACAGAGGGAAAACAGGCTCAAGTCGGACAGAAGAATTCTCCCCGCCGACCTGTCAAGGAACCGAGGCCACCCCCCCTCCCCAACAAATCGCACAGGACCACTCCGGGCGATGGTCTATAACTCCGTTGGCGTATTTCGGGGCTCGTCGATCTGAGAGGACGGAGGGGATGTCGTCTCGTCGATGACGACTCGAAGCAGTAGAGGGTGGCCTACAAGGACATGCACATCTTCTACGAGGCAGAGCAGAAGAGGGCCGACAGGCTGTCCAGGAGTGAAGCCATCAGGGAATTGAGGAAAGAAGAGAACTCCAGCCGGGTCAGGAAGCATATGAAGAAGGGCATTCCGAAGGATCGAATGAGCAGACGGCCCCAAAGGCCCAACTACGGAGACATCTGGAGTTACTACCACAAGAAAAGATCTAGCCAGATAAGTCTGACCTAGAATCGAAGGACCGGGTTTGTTGAGCCGGGCAGTCCAAGTCCGAGCATAACATCTTATTCCCCAATCTCGGCCGGAGAGAACGATCCGGATGGCAAGCCCCAGTCACCTAGGCCCTGCTGACCTTGGCTTCATCTGCTTGTGTCAGGATCTAGCTTATTCCTTTTTCTGTTTGCTACCAATTTCGACCATTTGGAATTGGCATTGGTATCGCTTGCCGTTCATCTCCAGCTTGTCGCTGGCCCAGTAGCCAAGCGAGCCTGTCGAGAACTTCTTCTCAGGTAGGCCCACCTCAGCGATTTTCTTCTGACCCTCGTAGACTTCCACTCTTACCATGAATGGGTTATCTCGGATTGTATAGTTAAACCTGCTGAGGACCTCCGCTGGCCTAATAATGAAGTGGGGGATTACCAGGAACCAATTCCATGGTCCACAATACAGACCCGCAGCACCTATCCAACTCACCTGCAATAATCGTCTCCACCCGTACTGAAATTGGACCCGCAGGTGTTAGCCCCACCGACCGCGCCTCAAGTTCTGCAGCAACAGGAGGAAGGGTTCGGGCCCAGGCGGGCTCGAACTATTGGCCAGGTCACAAGTCCGGGCCTGACTTTCCGTCGTCGGCTAAGGACATGTCCCTTCGGACATGCAGTAGGATAGCTGCTGAAACCAGCGGCATGGCTGTAGGAGACGCCGCCGAGGCTCATGAGCGCTTCGAGTCGTCAAAGTTTTTAGCGAAGGAGGAGGATTCGCATGTGAACGCACGGTGGACAGAACCGACCTGGCTCTCTGCATGATCCTTCTGGCCAACTCCAGGACCCCGTATCAGGAGCTGGCCGACTCGCTGGGCCTTTCGGTGAACGCTGTCCACAGGAGGATAAGGGCCCTTGTGGAGGAGGGCGTCATCAAGGCCTTTACGGCCAGGGTGGGCATGCTCGCGGTCAGGGCCGTCAACGTCTGGATATTCGGCAGGTCCGATGCCGTCCCTCTGGAGGAGGTCCACCTGAGGCTCCAGAAGAACGACATGGTGTACTGGGTGGCCTATTCGAGCGGGGGGTTCGTGTACGTCGGAGCCTACCTTCAGGACATCTCCAGGCTGGACGAGCTCGTCACCTTCGTCGAGGCGGAGGCGAAGATGAAGGAGCCGACGGTGGGGATCCTGAGCCCGCCTCCGCCCCAGCGGCCGGAGGAGAAGCTTCAGCCGCTAGACTACCTGATCATCAGGGCGCTGCACAGGGACGCGAGGAAGCCCACGTCGGACGTCGCCCTTGAGGTGAAGGCGTCGGCCAGGACCGTCCAGAGGAGGCTGGACCGGATGGTCAAGCTTGCCCTCGTGGAGCTATCCCTCGAATGGTACCCCGACGCGTCCAACGACATAGTGTCCCTCTGCGATGCAAAGCTGGCGCCGGGAAACGACAAATGGAAGGTCGGCGAGGGGCTCAGGGCTCGCCTTGGCCCGCACGTGCTATTCAACATGTACTTCAGCAACTTCCCCGACCGTTTCGTCTCCTTCCTGTGGACGAATTCGATGAGGGAGCTCAAGGAGCTCAAGGAGTCCATGCTCACCGAGGAGGGAATCGAGTCCATTGCCGCGAACGTCCTCAGCACGGGATACATGTTCGACACCTGGCGGGACAAGCTCCTCTTCGAGAAGCGCTGACAGGACCTCATTTGTCGAAGAATTAAATACGGCAGGAACGCTTCAGGCATCGCTTGAGCAGGGACACCACTAGGAGGATCCACAGTGAGGGCGAAATGAAAGCCATCGTCCTCTACGACACTCTCTATGGGAACACCGAGATGGTGGCCAGGGCGCTGGCGAGGGGCATCGAGGAGTCGGGGGTCAGGTCGAAGTGCAGCAACATAGCCGAGGCCGACGTCAAGGGCCTGACGGAGTACGACCTGATAGCCGTCGGCGGCCCCACTCACTATAGGACCGCATCGCAGCCCATGCAGGAGTTCCTCACCTCCCTCAGAGGGTTCGATTTCCACGGCCAGATGGCGTTCGCCTTCGATACCCGGAAGGACTCCTTCTGGGCCGGAAGCGCGGCCAAGTACATCGAGAGGGAGCTTCGCTCCTTGGGCCTTACCATGATCTGGCCTCCGCTGTCGGCAGCTGTGTTCGTCCCCGAGGGGGCTGAAGACGACGGCGCCACGCTCACCAAGGAGGAGCGGAAGGAGAGGGAGAGGAGCAAGGTGAGGCTCGCGGAGAAAATGGAGGAGCTCTTCCAGAGGACTGGGAGAGAGATAGGCAGGACCCTCTCGAATGTTTCGTCCCATCCTGGTGCCTAGGCGCCCCTCTAGCTGGCGGTGACCGCTGGTGAATGACCCTAGTGCCGTCCTATGAACCGTCCCTGGTAAGGAACGCAAAGATGCGGCCTGCAGCTGTCAACTTCCTCCACTATGACGTTGACATGGCTATAAGAAGCCTGGAGGGGTACCGGGATGGCAGGTCAGACGATAGAGTTGAACGACGCCATCGTGATAGACAACCTGACCAAGGATTACGGCGACGTCAGGGCCTTGGACGGGCTGAGCCTGGAGGTCCCAGAGGGTGAGCTGTTCGGGCTGCTGGGACCGAACGGCTCCGGCAAGACCACGACCATCAAGGTGCTGTGCGGCCTCCTGAAGCCCTCGGGAGGGACTGCCTTCGTAGGAGGATACGAGGTGGGGAAGAGCGACGGGAAGGTCAAGGAGCTCATAGGGGTCTGCCCGCAGGAGCCGGCGGTCTACTCCTCCTTGACAGGGAGG
>JBEKZX010000012.1:0-36855 GCA_049509455.1 Conexivisphaerales archaeon | reverse complement strand
TCCCTCTCCACTTCGTGCTCCCAGAACTCCAGGAGGGTCCATCCGTCGCGTCTGAGGGACTCCCTGACTCTCGCGTCCCGTTCCACGTTCAGGGCGAACTTGCGCTCCCAGAAGCCGGTGTGCGTATTGGGAACGCCCAGCCTGCACACGGGACAGCGATGCCACCAGCAGCCCCGGACCGCCACCGCCACCCACTTCGAAGGGAACGCCACGTCCACGCGCGTCGTCCCGATGCGGTAGTTCACCCTGAAGCCATGTATCCCCGACTTCGACAGCGCGCGCCTCAACAAGAGCCCCGGCTTGGTGTCGCGCCCCCGGTTGGCGACCATCACGTTGTGGGCCGCCTCCGAGCTCGGAGGCGGCGCCGGGCCCAGCTTCTTCAAGTGTGCCAGTACAAACGAGCTCCATCAACTTAAGTTCTTTTGGCGCATCAGGAAGCAGTGTGAAAGAGTCCTGTGACGCTCTTGAGTGAATCCAGCGACGGCTGCCAAGTCTGGACTTTACAGCTTCTTACGCCATACGTCGACGTCTCCTGGGACATGACTGAAAGAAAAGCCGACTTTGCGCCAGAAGACTTCTGAGTCCAGCCCGACATCTCTTGCATAGACCTCACTGCAGTTCTTCTGGCGAGCTATCTCCTCGAGCTCGCCGACCATAACGTCGCCGACCATAACGCGCCCGTACCCCTGCTGTCGCACATCCTCTCTGACCTCTAGGTCAGTGATGACAAATCTGCCGTCCTCCTCCCTTAAGAAGCAACGAGCTACGGGTCCGCTGGGGACCTCCAGCACGTAGTCCGAAAATCCCACAACACGGTGGAATCTCCCATCGTCGTCTGAGGCTCGCCCTAACCTAATCGCTGGTTGCGTTGAGCACATGACTCTACGAGGACACTCCTCAGGCCAAAAAGGATTTCCTTCGGTCGATTACCCGGAAGTCCGTTCCGAAGACCCATTCAGCCCCCAATCCTCCCCGGCCTCCTCAGCGCGGGGACTTCGCGACGTTCCCCGTATCTCTTCCACAGCTTCTGGACCCAGGATCTGGAGACCCCCATCCTCGCAGCTATCTCCCCGGCGGCCAGCTCCCCCTTCCCCTTCTCCCTGACGATCCACTCCACCTTCACCGGGTCCAGCTTCATGTAGACGAAGTGCCTCTTCCCTCTGCTCCATACCCATCTTGAGCGTATTCGCTTGACAAGGGTGTGTACTAATTTCAGGACAACATAGGCAGGTCATCGAACCACAACGAATATAGCTATGAATGGGGTTGCCAAGCAAGTTCACTGAGGACTGTTCTATGACCTTAGCCTACTTTGTAATGGAAATAGGGCTCGAGAGCGATATCCCCACATACAGCGGGGGCCTGGGGATACTGGCGGGTGACACTGCCTATGCCTTCGCGGATATGGGCATACCAGCCGTCTTCCTGACTCTGCTGTACAAAGCTGGCTACACAAAGCAGAAGCTCTCCCCCAGTGGCCAGCAGCAGGATTTAGAGTGTCGCTGGCTGTACAAGGAAAGGCTGACCCCCCTCCGCCCTGTCGTAAGGCTTGAAGTGGAGGACAGCGTCATGAGCCTGAAGCTCTGGCAGTACACCGTCAAGGGGCGTGTGGACGTTCCTGTCATATTCCTGGATACCGACGTCCTAGAGAATCCACCATCCTTCAGGAGCGCCACTGACAGGTTGTATCTCAGCGAAGGGAGGGAGAGACTGATACAGGAGCTGATTCTGGGCGTAGGTGGATATCGTGCCCTCAAAGCCTTGGATATCAGCGCGGACCTATATCAGATGAACGAAAGCCACGCAGCTCTGCTCACCGTGGAGCTCCTGAAGGAGTACAGATCGCTCGCAGAAGTCAGGAGACACTGCGTCTTCACCACGCATACTCCCGTGGCTGGCGGGCACGACTCCTTTCCGTTGCAGATGGTGAGGGATGTGTTGAAGAAGTATTATTGGATGGATTGGGGTTCCGAAGCCGGCGGCGACGCCATCAGCCTTTCACATCTCGCTGCAAAGTACAGTTGCCTTACCAACGCCGTGTCTTTGAGGCATAGGTTTACGTCCGGAAGGATCCTGCACAGCGACGACATAGAGCACGTCACCAACGGTGTCTATCACAGGAGGTGGGTCCAGGAGGAAATCAAAGGCGTCTTCGACAAGTACATTCCGTCGTGGGAGGCGGAGCCGCATCTGCTGGTGCACGCTTATGAGATACCTCCCGATGAATTGGCCATGGCGCACCGTTCGGCTAAGGCGAAGCTAGTTTCGCTCGTTGACGCCCAGTCTACGGCGGACTTCTCCGAAGAGCCCCTCACCATCGGCCTGGCGAAGAGGATAACCGCCTACAAGCGGAACGGCATGGTGCTGGGAGATCCTCGTAGACTCGCCAAGATAGCCGACGAGCATGGCAGGATTCAATTGGTATTCGCTGGGAAGGCTCATCCAAAGGATGACGCGGGGAAGGAATCCTTGGTCCGAATGTATGAGCAGGCCAATCAAGTGATGATGAAGACGGACAAGGTCAAGGTGGCGTTCATAGAGGATTACAGCATCGAGATAGCGAAGGTCATGGTGTCAGGATGTGATGTCTGGCTCAACAATCCTCGTCGGCCCTTGGAGGCCAGCGGGACCAGCGGGATGAAGGCCGCCTTGAATGGCGTCCTCAACCTGAGCGTGTGGGACGGATGGTGGCTTGAAGGCGGCGTGGAAGGGGTCAATGGATGGGGAATCGGGAGGCGACCGGCTTGGGACGCCTTGACCGAGTCTGATGATTCGGAGGATATGGAGGCCCTTTACACCAAGCTGGCGGACCAGGTCCTACCCATGTACTATAAGGGGCACAGCCGATGGCTTGAGATGGCCAAAGCAAGCATAGCTACCATAGGCCCGAGGTTCAACACGTACAGGATGGTGAGGGAATACATGGCCAAATGGTACGCCAGATCGAACAGTCAAACGTGAAAACGCGGTCTTAGGATGCTATGTTCTCCTATGCTATCAAAAGAGCAGCGACCTGGGGCCGGGCGGGATTTTAGACCTATTACGGGTTCAAGTCTTAAACCCCGATATGAAATTTGGAAAAACCAGCGGTAATTTATTCCCGGTATATCAAATAGCCTAATAGAAACTTGTAGTATTCTCATACCCGTTCCATCCGCCATAAAGCCGCCCTAGAATAGTCGATACGCATCCGCTCTACCCTCTCGCCGCATCAAGCTATTCAGGAAGCTGGGGGGTGGACTAACCACGCCTACGCATCCGTCGGCTCCTGGATCTTTAGCGCCATCTTCAGCCCCTTGTATCTGTTCCTTATGGTGACTTCCGTGACAGCGGCAGCCTCGGCGATTTCCCTCTGCGTGACCTGACTCCCCTCCTCTGGAGTCATGGTACTGGCTAGGTAGAGGGCCGTCGCCGCCAAGCCCGCCAATTGAAGGGGAACCAAACCCATAAATGCCCCTCCATCGTTCACATAACCATGTTACGTGAAGTTCTGGAGCAGAAGGAAAGCGCTGACAGAGGACTTGAATGGTTGGGAGCGAAAGGCGAAGTAAGGGCATTCAGTGCGAACCTGTGCGATGGTTCAGCAGGAGAACCGGGGTTCGTTGTGCTGTTGGACGAAAGGGACGGTCGAAAATGCTTTGACGTCTTTTTCAAGGGTGGCTTCGTTTCTGGCTCGCCTGAAGAAATCATCACAACAACAGAGCAAATGGCGAAAGGTCTCGCAGGAATCAAAGAGGAGCTTAACGACTGGCTGCAAAACCCGTCGCAAAGCAAAACTGTGCCCAAACGGTAGCCGTTAAACAAGCCATTGCTTCGTCAGCCTTCCAGAAGCATTCCCGGGCTGCCAATTAGACTATTCGTATCCGGAAGGATTAAGGCCTGATTGGGTCCAAACAGCGGATTCGTAATCACAAGACAACTGCATTATGGGGGTCATCTGGGGCTCTCTTTGTTCCCCAGTTTCTTGGCGGCCTCGTCCCTAGACAGCTTGTCGGCCCTCTTCTGCTAGGCTTCGTGGAGCGTGTGCACGTCCTTGTACGCTACTCTCTTCCCTCACGTGTCCTCCTCGACTCCGATGAGACCGACATCGCCTGGCAGCGGCACGTAGACGACGAGATAAGGCTGGTCATGGGTCCCGACTGCAGGATCATCTGGGAGCCCGTAGACGTAGTTCCCGAGGCCCTTGCGGGAAAGGGGGTCTTCGTCAAGTCCTTGATAGGACGCCGGGGAGAGCCTTGACGAGGAATCCTCCCAGGCCCGCGCGAGTGCTTCGGACACGTCTTTAGAAGATAAATACGGCCAGCCCGGGAGACAACCTGTTATGCGTCTCTGAACGAATCCTTGTCCATTGATGTCTTCGTCAATGAGGCTCTAAGATGCGTCCGGGAGGCAGCCAAGGAGGATCTGACTCTCCGGCTACTCGGCGGCATCCCGATCTACCTCCGTAGCAGAGACTATGCCGCTCTCTGGAGCTCTCTCCGGAGAGAGGTCTTTTCCGACATCGACTTCTTGAGCTACTCTCGTTTCGCAAAGAGGATTCCGAAGTTCTTTGGGAGGATGGGCTACGCGTACCAGGAGGACCCGCCCCTCGTTCAGCGGAGATTCCCGAATGCCTTTGATTGAAACGACCTTGCCATTCGAGACGTACATGTCAAGACCACAACGACGGGATGACGAACACTGACACATGCCGCAGAAGGTCTTGACGACCGAAGTCATATTGCCGACTCTGTCAACCCTTTTGATTACATTCCCATCCTATACGGAGCATGGCTTCCGGAGCTTAGCAACTGCATCCGATATGGTAAAATATTCGATTTACGTAGAAAGACAGGCCTTCCCTTGAGGCTGTGACCATGGATTCAGTAGCGAAGACGTATTGTGGGATGTGTCAGTGCTCATCCTCGCGCCGTTGTGGACTCGAAGTCCATGTTACGGACGGCAGGGTCGTCGACATCAAGGGCATGGAAGATTCTCCCCTGAACGAGGGAAGGGTGTGCGCGAAGGCGCTGGCTGCGAAAGAGATGCTGTATCACCCTGACAGGCTGAAGCATCCGATGAAAAGAGAAGGCGAAACTTGGAGGCGCATTTCATGGGAGGAAGCGTTGAACGTCATAGCCGCAGAACTGAAAAGTCTGAAGGAAAGGCACGGCGCCGAATCGCTGGCGTGCATTCCTGGCGTAATTGAAATGCGCACCGTTGATCCGTTCATCCAGAGGTTCATGAACGTGTTTGGAACCCCGAACCTAGGCGCCATGAGTGAGCTATGTGTCGGTCCCAAGGTAATGGCCGACCTTTTGACGTTCGGCGCTCAAGCTTTTCGCTCCCGAGATATCAGGAAGAGCAGATGCATAGTGCTGTGGGGGTTCAACCCGCCGGCGTCAAATCCTGTAAGCTGGGAGGACTTCTCCGAAGCTAAGAGGAAAGGAGCGAAGCTCATCGTCATCGACCCAAGGACGACGACCGCGGGAGCGAAAGCCGACCTCCATCTCCAGCTGCTGCCAGGGACCGATGGGGCTCTCGCGCTGGGAATGCTCAACGTGATCATCGGAGAGAAGCTCTACGACGAAGAGTTCGTCAAGAGATGGACGTCAGGCTTTGACAAGCTGAAGGAACACGTGAAAGCCTATCAGCCGAAGGAGGTCGAAGAGATTACCACCGTACCCGCGGGAATCATAGAGGAGGCCGCCAGGGCGTATGCGACCCTGAAGCCAGCGTATATGGAATTGGGGAATGCCCTAGATGTCACCCGTGACTCATTTCAGACTCTCCGTGCGACCGCCATCCTGCGGGCTATCACGGGGAACCTGGACGTTCCAGGTGGCAACGTCTTCGACCATGGGCTGCGGCTCGCCGACATCTCGCTATCTGAAAGGTTACCTTCTGGAAGCAAGCCACTCGGGGCTGAGAGATATCCATTACACACTTTGATGCTCGGTTCCGTCCCTTCTGGAACCCTCATCCGAGCGATTCTGGAAGGCAAGCGCCGTACCATAAGGGCCGCAATTGTCGACTACTGCAACCCGGCTCTGACGTGGTGTGAAACCGAGAAGACGGTGGAGGCGTTCAAGAAACTGGACTTCCTGGTGGTGATCGACGTATTCATGTCGGAGACGGCTAGGCTGGCCGACATCGTACTTCCGGCCGCGACGTTTTTGGAGACCCCGAGACTTTACACATATGGTGGTGACGTGCTGGGAGACGGAGGCGCAGGCTCCTATGCCATGTGGGGTATCAAGGCCGTGGAGCCTGCCGAGGAATGCTGGCCGGATTGGAAGTTCTGGTTTGAGCTGGCGAAGAAGATGGGCTACCATGACGAGTTCCCTTGGGATAGCATCGAAGAAGCTGTGGACATGCAGCTACAGCCGACAGGACTTACTGTAGCCGAGCTTGAAAGGCATCCTTCTGGCATCCTTTGCGGACCGGCTCTCAGATACAGAAGCTACGAGGAGAACGGATTCTCGACGCCATCTGGAAAGGTGGAGTTGTATTCAGAGGTGCTCCACAAATACGGGTACGATGCGCTTCCGGTCATCAGCAACCTAGCTGAGACCTCTGGCCAGGACGCCTCCGACTTCCCCCTCCTGCTGACCACCGGAGCGAAGTCACTCGCATACAGTCATTCGTCATGGCGCCAGCTTTCCAGCCTCAGGGCGACCATGCCAGAGCCACTGGCCGAGATCCATTACAGGACGGCCAGGGAACGGGGAATAGCGGACGGGGAGTTCGTCTTGATCAGGACGAGGAAGGGCAGCATCAGGATGAAGGCCAGACTTACCGACGACATTCACCCACGTTGTGTCAGCATACCCCACGGTTGGGAAGAGGCCAACTGCAACGCCTTGACAGACCTCGACGAAGTCGATCCTGTGACGGGCTCTCCTAATTTCAGGGCCATCCAATGCAGGGTCACCAGGGAAGCATAAGGCTGCCCGTTCGGCCGAGCACGTGCACCGTCCGGGCCCACGCGACTGTCTACCTTGGAGGTCGTACGGACGAATAGATAGACCCCGCTATATGTAAGTTTATATAATTACCCTGACATCAATAACGGAGAGGAAAGGCGCTCTATGACAGATCAAGAAGACAAAATGTTCGCGAGGAAGTCTTCGGGGCTCGTGAAAGAGGCCAATTCTGTGAAGGCTCTGTTCTTCAACTGGATCGATACGATGGGCACGAAATTCGGCTGGTCGGTAGCCTACCTGGGCCTGATTTCGGCACCGTTGATCCTCGGATTCCCTTCGCTGCTTTGGTTCTTTGTAATCATGATCGCGGTTGACGTAGTGCTGGGAATCGTGTACGTACAGATCGTGACGCCTATGCCTCGTAGCGGCGCCGACTACGTCGTCCCATCGAGGGTCATGGGACCATTCTGGGGCTGGATCAACTCCTGGATGATAATATGGGGCTGGATCCCCCTCTGGGGTTACATGGGCGCCATCATGATACGAAACCTGAGGCTTATCGTCGGCATGCTGAACATTGCCGGTGTGACGGGAAGCGCTGCATGGATTTCCTCTTCGCCATGGACTTGGATAATCGGGATGTTGACCGTCATACTCGGCATGCTCTTCTGCTTAATCCCGCCGAAGAGGATGTACGCTTTGTTCGTGGCCATAGGCGTCCTTGGCATTTTGGGCTTTGCGGGGGTGCTCATAGGCGCGGCAGCGGGAGCATCCAACTTCGCATCCAACCTTCAGACAATGACGGGCATGTCCGTCAGCCAAATCGAACAGACCGCCGCGGCGAACGGTTTCAGCCTCACGGGGACTTTGACCTACGCCGCCCTCGCCGGTCTCATGGGTTACGTGATCTTCGCCGCGTTGGGCGGCATGTATCCGGGTTCCATCGCGGGGGAGCTTCGCGGGGACATAAAGAAGACGCTCTCGCTTTCGATCTTCGGCATGCTCGGGGTGTACTTCGTCTACCAAATCCTGTACGTCTGGGGGCTCGCGAAGATCCTCGGGTACGAAGCTGTGGCCAGCTGGAGCTATCTGTACTGGAACACGAACAGCGCGCCATTGGGCCTGCCTCCCATAAACGGCCTGCTGGCCCAGATCGCGATTCCTAGCCTCTGGCCGCTTTGGGTCCTCATGGCAATCTTCGGGTTGGCTGCGGTCTGGGCCATCGTCCCTGCGAGCATGCTTTACATCAACAGGCAGATGCTCTACTGGGGGATGGACAGGATGTTACCGAAGTCACTGACGAACATGTGGCATGGGGTTCCGTGGAAGATCTTCGTAGTAGAGGGCGTGGGGGCCGCCATATTCTTCTACTTCACCATCGAGGGGCTGAACCCGGTGGTATACTTCTGGTGGAGCGACCTGCTCTCGTTCACAGCTCTCATCTTCCCGGCCATCTGCGGCATAATCATCGCTTTGAGGAGGAAGCAAATCTTTGAAGCGGTGCCGTGGAAGAGGGCATTGCTGCCCATGAGCGTCCTATTGATCTGCTTAATGGTTCCGATATACTTCTTCGGATGCTTCAGCAGCGGATTCGGCCAGACGGCGGGCCAGAGCGTATGGTCATACGCGGTAGACAGCGGACTCGTCATCACTGCGGGGGTGGTCATCGCTGGAGCGGTCATCTACTACGCGGTTCGGTCGTACAACCTCAAGAGAGGGATACTGGTGAACCAGATATTCAAGGAGATCCCACCGGAGTAGGGAGCATCTTCTTTTACATCGGTGCACTTGTAATATGACGCCGGAGCGAGGATGAGGCCGCGATGACCAGGATATACTATTGCTGCGACGTACACGGGTCGGAGGTGTGCTTCCGGAAGGCGCTCAGCGTAGCGAAGCGCAGGATATACGATGAAGACGTTGTCCTCGTAAGCGGAGATCTGACTGGCAAGAAGATCACGCCAATCGCACGGCACGACGGCGTCTACAAGGCCTCTTTCCTGGGTTCGGACTTCACCGCCAGGTCCCCGGCCGAGTTGCAGGCCCTCCAGAGGCGAATCGCGGACGCGGGGTGCTATCCGTATGTCGCGGACCCGGAGGAGATCGCCGAAGTCGGGAGCGACCCGGAGAAGACTTCGAAGCTCTTCACGCAACTCGTCGTCGAACGAATGCGGGACTGGATTCGTTTGGCCGACCAGAGCCTAGCGGAAACCGGGATCAAATTTTACATGATGCCCGGGAATGATGACGACCCGGCGATACCTACGGTACTGAAAGAGTCGAAGTCGGTTACCAATCCCACATCGAAGGTCGTATCGCTCGATGAGAATCACGAAATGATCAGCATGGGCGCCACAAACTACACGCCATGGCATACGTTCGACGAACACTCTGAAGAGGAGCTCAGAAGAAGGATCGAAACAATGATGTCTGAAGTTCGCGACTCGAGACGTCTCATCTTCAATTTCCACTGCCCTCCCTACGGCTCGGGGCTGGACATGTGTCCTAAGTTGGACGGGGAACTGAGACCGGTCAGGGTCGGATCGAACATACTGATGAGCCCCGCCGGCAGCACGGCGGTTCGAGAGGCCATAGAGAAGCACCAGCCTAAGCTAGGGCTGTTCGGGCACATTCACGAATCGGCAGGAGAGACCACCATCGGTCGCACCGTCTGCCTGAACCCGGGCAGCGAATATAGCCAGGGAATCCTGAGAGGATATGTGGTGGACATCGACAGGGATAGAGTGGTCCGGTATTTCAGAGTGGAGGGATGACTCCTTTTGCTCCTAACGCAGAACGCCCTTTCGCGATTTGGGATTTTCACGATCCGACGTGGACACGGATACGGTCGAAGGGAGACCTACCGGGTGACTCAGCCTTGAAAGAGCCTCCTTCCAAGGACGTGTTCGTGGACGAGGCCTTGGAGTGCGTCCAAGAGGCCGCCAAGGAGAACATACCCCTCAGACTGTTGGGCGGGATACCGATCTACGTCTCCAGCAGGGGGTTCGATTCGCTCTGGAGCTCCCTGGGCCGGGAAGTCTTCTCTGACATCGACTTCATGACCCATTCGCGCTTCGCCTCGAAGATCCCCGGGTTCTTTCAAAGGAGGGGGTACTCCTATGCGGAGAGCCCCCTGGGCATGGTGAGGAAGCGCCTGACCTTCACCGACGGAGCGGTCCCCGAAGTCGATGTGTTCTTCGACAGGCTCGAGATGTGCCATTCGATTGACCTCCGAAACAGGCTGGAGATCGACTATCCGGCGCTCCCTCTCGCCGACCTTCTGCTGCAGAAGCTCCAGATCGTGCAGATCAACGAGAAGGACATCAAGGACATCATCGTCCTGCTGAGGGCCCACCAATTCGGCGAAGGCGACAGGGACGAAATCAACTCCAAGTACATCGTCGGCCTTCTCTCCGGAGACTGGGGCTTCCATCATACGGCCACCTTGAACTTGGACAAGGTGAGGCGGTACTTGGACGGATGCGAGGTCGTAACCGATGGAGACCGCAACGACGTCCTGAGTAAGATCGAAGCCCTTGAGGCTGCACTCCAGGCCTCTCCAAAGAGCGCACGCTGGAAGATGCGCGCGAGAATCGGAACTACCATGAAATGGTACCAGGATGTCGATGAAATCCGCTAGGCACAGCCTTCGATGCCAGCTCATCTTGGAGAGTTCAGGGAGACGGGCCTCTGTGTGGGGGGAAGCCGAGGGATCTGAGGTAGGCCGCCTGAAAGACCGCACTTCCCGCCAGCTCCACATACTCCATCTTCCTAGCTATCAGGTCCGCCCTTACCTTTGCTTCCCGGGACAGGAGACACATCCTGGCTCCCGTTCCGGCCGAGTTCCCAACCTGCCTGACCCTGTTGAGGGGGAGGTGGGGGAGCATGCCGATGGCCATCGCGTTCTGCATGTCGACATAGGTCCCAAAGGCGCCTGCCACGACGAGCTCCGAAATTTCCTCTAGAACCGTAGAGGCCCTCTCCATCAGGATGGCGATCCCAGCTGCGACCGCCGCCTTCGCCTTCTGAAGTTCCCTGGTGTCCTTCTGAGTGAAGGTGATGCTCCTTCGGCTGGCGCTCTCTCCCGGAGGGACTATGACAGCTTCTAGACAATCGGCGCCCTCCACGATCAGGGAATTCACCTGGCTTGTGCGCATCCTCCCAGATTCATCCATCATTCCATGATGCACCAATTCGGCGACTATGTCAATCGTCCCTGAGCCACAGATCCCGGAGGCCGGAGCGCCATCGATCGTCTGGTATCTGACCCTCAAGCTTTCGTCGAGGGCGACATGCTCAACCGCGCCTGATGCTGCCCTCATCCCATGCTTGATATGCGCACCCTCGAACGCAGGGCCTGAGGCCGTCGAAGCGGTCCAGAGGTGACCGTCCTTGAGTAGAATTAGCTCGGTGTTCGTCCCTATGTCCACCATCAGCGCAGTTCCTTCCTTGCGATCGAACCCCGCCGCCAAGGCGTCGGCGACGCAGTCGGCACCTACGAAACCGGCGACGTTCGGCAGCGAGTAGACCATGCAACCAGCCCCAGCGACCAGCCCCAGCGACCGAGCTTCGACTCGACAGGTCTCCCTCGTGATCGGCGCGTAGGGGGAGGATCCAAGCGAAGAGGGCTCAAGGCCCATGGCAAGGTGATGCATAAGGGTGTTCCCCACGAACACCATCTCGCGGACGTGCGACCTCTCCTCTCCGCATTGGCGACAAGCGTCGCCGATCATCTGGCTGACGGCCCCCCTCAGGGACGCGCTCAGCCTTTCGAAGCCCTCAGGGTGGTCAGCGATGTAGCTCAGCCTGCTCATGACGTCGTCGCCGTAGAGCACGTTGGGATTGACCTGGGAGGTGGTGGCCAAGACCTTGCCGGTCCGCAGATCGAGGAGGTACGCAGCGAGCTTAGTCGTCCCCAAGTCGAAGGCCATGCCGAGGAGGGGCGTGCCGTCCTTGACAAGGGCCATGAGTCGCGATCGGTCGTAGACGATGGCCTCTCCGCGCCAGCCGAGCCCGCGAAGGTCGGGTGCGATGGCCTCCAGGCATCGGCTGTCCACAAGGTCAATACTGATGCCCGCCTTCTTCAACGCGTCTCTGACCGACTCGTCCACAGCCGTGGCGACGCCGGGACCGGGGGGCACGGCCTCGAAATGGACGGCAGTCACGGACGGGTCCAAAGCGACGGGGGTCTCCGAACCCTCGGCTTGGAGGCGGTAGGATGCGCTCCTGCTCTCTAGTGGGATCTCAACGGTCACCTCGGCAAGGCCCCCGATGCGGGCCTCGCAGGCGAGGCGATAGCCGTCCCCTATCTCGGCCTCGCTGAAGCAATTCCTTTCGATACCAGTCACCGGCGTCAGGGCATCACCGCCTTCTTTGACAATCACCTTGCACTTGCTGCAAGTTCCCTCGCCGCCGCAAATCGAAGTCAGGGTCACACCCGCTCCCTGGGCAGTCTCCAACAGGGAGGCTCCTCGCAATGCCGGTACGCGTTTTCCGTCCGGCTCGAAGAGCAGCAATCGTAGACCCCAGCCTAGGCCATAGGCCGGAATCGTTTATATTTACCTATAGCCATCTTCCCGGCCATGCCCACTTCTTTCGCCAGCAGCGAAGCCATACGGGCGGCCAACGAAGAGCGGCTGAAGGTCGTGGAGCGGATGGGGGTGCCTGACAGGGTCCCGCTGACCCTCTTCATCGGAGCACACTATTTCACCGGGGCGACGGGGGTTTCGATGGCCAGGTACATCGAAGACTACACCATCATGACCGACGTGCAGGGCAAGGTAAGGGAGAAATACCTGAGGCTCTTCGGACTGGAGCCCGACTACGAAGAACTCGCAGAATGCCAAGCGCTGGGCTGCCCCATCTCTCTCGAAGACGAGAACCCAGCGACCATCCGACCGGCGATCGGTGGCCCGGACGAAGTGCACGGATTGGAAGTCCCCGACTGCAGTGAAGTCCCACTGATGAACAGATCGCTGGCGGCCTACAGATACATGGCGGAGAAGTGCGGCGCCGAGAACGTGGGTTTTGAGTCGTCGATGGGCCCCTTCGATTTGGCTTGCCTGGTCAGGGGACAGTCTGAGTTCTTCACCGACCTCGTTTTCAGGCCGGAAGTCGCCCACGAGCTCTTGGACGTCTGCACCAGGACGTTGATTGAATGGGCGAAGGTGCGACAGGAGGCCACTGGGAGGCCCTTCACGAGCGTAGGCCTCGGCGACGACTTTCCGGGATACGTCGGCCCAAGGAGATTCGCGGAATTCTACCTTCCTTACGCCAAGCGCTTCTACTCCAACTTCCCTCATGCCGTCAAGTACTGGCACAGCGACGGCGACACGAGCAGCGTCGTTGACCTCATCCCTCAGCTGGGGATAAACGTCTTCAACAACTTCACCCCTGACTGGGATCTTTCGTTTTTCAAGGAGAGACTTGGAGGAAAGGTCGCCCTCATCGGGAACATCCATCCCCTGAAGGTGCTGCTGAACGGGACTCCTCAGCAGGTCAAGGCAGAGTGTGAGAGGCTCATATCGATAGGCGCCCCGGGGGGAGGTTACGCACTAAGCACCGGAGGAGGCGTGCCCAGGGGCACCCAAGAAGAGAACGTCTGGGCCATGATAGAGGCGGCGACCGGGTTCAGGCATGACCAAGAGGTCCTTTAGCTTGGCAGGCGACATCTTCGAACAGATCGCGGACGAGGTGGCAAACCTCAAAGCCGAAGCGGAAGCGACCTGCCGGCGTGCACTGACTGGGGGGAAGGACCCCCAGATGATTCTGGCTGCCATATCCAAGGGACTGGACACGGTGGGCAAGAGGTACGAATCGGGGGAATACTTCATACCCGAACTCCTCGCCGCGGGAGAGATTGCTCAGAGTGCTACGGAAATCCTACGGAGTGCGGGAGGTCCATCTTTCGACGGGCCGTCGAGGAAGATGGTGCTTGGCACCGTGAAGGGAGATACTCACGACATCGGCAAGAACGTGGTGGCAGCGATGCTGAGAGGAGTCGGCGTCGACGTGGTCGATCTGGGTGTCGACGTGTCCGCCGAGCGATTCGTCCAGGCGGTCATCGAGCATAAGCCCGCACTGCTGGGGATGTCCTCACTGATCACGACCAGGATGACTTACATGGAGTCAGTGATTGAAGCCCTCAACCGGTCGGGCCTCCGCCAGAGCGTCAAGGTGGTGGTCGGGGGGCGACCGGTGACACAGGATTTCGCCGACAGGATAGGCGCGGACGGCTACGCCCCGGACGCCGTCGCGGCGAAGGGGCTGGTCCGCAGGCTCCTGGCCGAAGGCTGAGGCACAAACGAAGGTAGATGAGACCCCTAGGCTTCCCTGCTGGTAGAAAGAGGGCATCTGCCGTGCTGGCGGCCGTACTCCAGCCCTGTTTGGTCTTTGACTATCTCATCAGGTTTGGACTAGACTAAATGAACGGTCGTACCTCAACTTGGTAGCGCGCCTTGGCCCAGCTGGCTCTGTAATGCTAAATAGACCTTGCAATGTAGGCCGTTTTGATATAAATGGAGCTGCTCGACTACTTCGAGTCACTCGGACGCACGGGTGCAGCACCCATACTTGGCTATCCCGGCGCTAGGGCCCTGGGCCTGAGCGCGATGGAATGCCTCCTGAACCCTGAACTGCACGCCAAGGTCGCAAGACACAACGTAGAGAAGTTCGGGCCGGACGTGGCGCTCCCGTTGCTGGACCTGACGGTGGAAGCCGAGGCATTCGGAGCGAAGCCCATCTTCGAGGGGGCTGAAGCTCCGTCGATAGGGGCTACCCCTTCGCTCGAAGAAGCAGCCGAGGCTCCAGTACTCGAGCCACCCAGAGCGAGGTCCATGGTGGAGGCAGCCAGGACGATGTCCGAACGAATCAAGGGAGTCCCAAATGGCTTCTTCGTGACCGGGCCATTCACGGTGGCAGGTCAGGTAATCGGGATCGAGAACCTTCTGAAGGGCGCGTTCAAAGGGGAGCAAAAAGTACTCAAGCTCCTCGATAGCTGCACGGAGGTCGTAACAGGATATTCCAAGGCCTTGGACGCGGCCGGGGTTGACTTCCTGGTGATGGCGGACCCGTCGTCTAGCCTCATCTCACCGGCGCTATTCGAGAGACTCTCCAAGCCTCGCATCTCGAAAATCCGGAGCGCTGTGTCCTCCGGGGTCGTTCTGCACATATGCGGCAGGTCAGGTCACTTGGTGAAACAGATGGTGGAGACCGGGGTGGCAGGCATAAGCCTCGACGAGAACGTCAAGTTGGCCGATGCGCTCGCGTCTGTCCCAAGCTCCTTCCTCGTCTTCGGCAACTACTCGCCGACGAATTTGCTGTTCGAAACACCTCTGCAGATCGCTAGTAACGTAAGGATGATGCTCGAACAGGTGAAGGGGAGTAAGAACGTTGTTGGGAGCACGGGCTGCGACATACCACCGTCAGCGCCGTTTGAGAACATAGAGGCTTTCATACGAGCCGTGAAGTCTTTTCGGATCTGACATCGGCTCTACAGGCTTCACAGGACTCTTGTTTTCGGCGCAGGGGTTAGATATCAACATTTGTTGTACTTTCAACCCGACGGGAGGCAAATCCCTATCGCCGAAGATCGCGTGATATATGTCAATAGACCTTAGTCGTAATTATCCTCTATGAAGCCGCCCCGCTAACGTCCTGTCGACCCTGTCAGAATCCTTCCTTCCCGAGTATCCTGAGGTTGACCAGCCCCGCCACGATGTCCGTCATGGCGTC
Organism: Conexivisphaerales archaeon; assembly: GCA_049509455.1. Taxonomy (GTDB): domain Archaea; phylum Thermoproteota; class Nitrososphaeria; order Conexivisphaerales; family DTJL01; genus DATKKG01. The sequence goes on along the minus strand of JBEKZX010000012.1, from coordinate 21,217 downwards.
GTAGCACCTCAGCCTGTTCCTGAACTCGTCCGCCATGATCCTGAACTTCTTCATCCTCGATATCGTGTGCTCCACCACGACCCTCTCCTTCGAGAGCTCCGCGTTGAACGCCTCCTGCTCGGGCGTGAGCTCCTTCGCCTTCTCTCCCCTGTGCCCCTTCCCTGGACCCCTCCTCTTGAACGGGATGGCGCACTTCATCTCTGGGAAGTATTTCTTGATCCCGTCGTATCCCCTGTCGAAATCCTGCTCCACCTCCTTCGGGAGGTCCGGGTGCCTCTGCCGGTAGATGGAGAGGTCGTGCCTCCTCCCCCTCGCATGGTTTGTCTTATGGACTATCAGCCCCTTGGAGTTGACGGTGAGCTGCGTCTTGACGGTGTGCCTCTTCTTCTTGCCCGAATAGTGGGTCCTCCTCTTCTTCGGGTCCTTCGTCCTGGGGATCTCCTGCTCGGTGGCGTCTACGAACGCCTTGAAGCCGGGGAAGAACTCTTCGACCTCGTCGATGGTCCTCAGCCTCCTCGTCACTTCATGCACCTTCTTCGGCAGCGGCACGCACCCCCTCACCATGGGCTCGAGCATCCTTATGTCCTTGAGGACGTTCGTCTGGCCCAGGTCGAACAGGTACCCCGCCAGCGTCGAGGTGACGTAGAGCCTGTAGTAGGCCAGGAGCATGAGGAGCCTGTCCCGCAGGGACAGCTTGAACGGATGGCCGGCGCCCACCTCCCTCTTCCTGTCACCTCCCTTCGAGAGCCTCTTCTCCTCGAAGGAGGGGTAGGCTCCTTCGACCTTCGCGTACAATGCGTCGAACTCTGGCACCTCCAGCCCGGTGAACGACCTGAACGTCGATGGTGTCCTGGACAGTCTGGTGTAGCTCAGCATCGTCCTGAAGGCGATATGCCAGGACAGAAAACCGGGCTCAGCCTAAACGGACAGACCAATGGCTCAATTACGACTAAGGTCTAATGAGAGAAAGGGGCCCTCCGACAAGAAGCCAAACCAGAGCCCCAGGTCTAGGCGAATTCTATTGGCTCCGGCCTGGAGTCCGCCCTCAATGAACCCCCAGTAAGTGGGAACGTTTACCTATATCAGCGTTGCGCTATGGGGGGAAGCTCTTGGTCCTATACCCCTGGTCTAGATGATCCTCCTTTCCCCTGTAACGGTGCCGAATTGACGAACTCCTGCGCCAATCGGGCAGGCCAAGCTTTGATGAGACGACTTCGTCTAGCCGCCTCTGGTTTCGGCCGGGATCTGCTTCCGTGAGAAGGACAGCAGGCACTTCATGTATCAAATGAATCCTCGCCTCGGAGTTGCAGAATCGCTGTGACTAGATGTCTCTTCCAACCGTCGGCAGAGTTGGGCGGGCTCTAAACCTGAACGGGTTCAAGTCACCAAAATTCGATATGAGATTTGGACAATATAGTTGCTATACGCCCTAGAACGCCAAAGAGACCGGTGCGAATTTGTAATATCCTCATACCCGTTTCACTTGCTAGAATCGTGCTCCGACCGGGATAGGGACAAAGGGTGCTATGTTCGAACCGGGCTCTGCTGACGCCTATGTCTGACTACGACGACCACAGCCAGGAGCACGGCGATCAGGATGACGAAGGATGCCAGAACCCACGGGGACTCGGGACCGGGGGTGCCTTGGAAGTTGGCGGTGATGCTCTTCGGGCCATCCATGGTTACCTGCGTTGGATTTGCCGTCCCGGTAGCGTCGCCGCTCCATCCGGTGAAGTTGCAGCCTGGTGCAGGCGTCGCCGTGATGTTCACGACTGTATACTCGTTAATCCAGCTGCTGCCGGAGGGCTCTGTGGAACCTTTGCCAGAGGGGGAGATCCCTAACGTCAGCTGATATTGATTCATGTAGCTGACTTGCACGGTGGAATTGGCGGACAGGCTGAGAATCCGGCTTGCAGAAGGTGTTCCGTCACTCCATTGGAGGAAGCCAAGTCTAATGCCTTCCGAGACAGGGACGTCTTGTGCGAAGGAGATGCTGTAGTTAGCGATGTAGCCTAGCGGAAGCTTAACGCTACCACTCTGTCCGATGCTGAAGCTCGTTCCATTGATTTGGAACGTAGTTGACGTTGAGAGGTTTGTTTGCAGCGTCAGATAGAACATTGTAAGCCAACCATTAGGTTGCATGATCGGATCGTTGTCCTGAACAACGCCGGGAATTACAAATGGGGTGTCCCCGATTCCATCCAAGTTGGCGTCCGTTCCGTTGTAAGAACTCCAGTAATTCCCTTGTCCGTTATAATCCCAGGTGTTTGGGAAGCCGCCGAAGCTTTGAACGGGCAAGTACCCAGGAAATACAGAATCGTTAATGAAATTGTTGTGGTAGACGAGGTCACTCCCACACTGACTGAACCATATGCCTGTGAACGAGTTAGAGATCGTGTTGTTTACAATCAGGCTATCAAAAGAATTCGACACTTGGATCGGACTGCGACTGTCTGAAATGATATTCCCGGCAATTGTTGCATTGACGCTAACAGCTATACCACCATTCCAAGCGCCAGTCACTATATTGCCGGAGACAAGTGTATAGGGATTCGACGCTTGACCGACGTTTACAACGATACCTGAACCAACCGGATACAAGACTGTGTTTCCGGAAATTATCACGCTTCCAGAGTTTTCTTCCGAGCCACTCGTCCTGATTCCAGCGAAGTCGTACGAAAAAGTATTGTTCACAATATTCACGTAGTCTGCATTGGCTATTGTTATGCCGTAGCCTTGTTGAGAATCTGAAATGATGCTATTCTCTACGGTTATGTTAATTGCGTCTAGATCCTGAAGAGAGACTCCATCCAACGTGCTATTGATTATCACAAGCGACGAAGTGGGGGAAGTTTCGGGGACACCTAATCCTATCCCTGAACCGTAGCCAGCATCGAGGATTTCGCTGTTCTCGATATCTATCGTCAAGTTTGGGCCCCCCAAACTCACCTGGCCTTCGCTGCCTAAGATTAAAGTGCTGTTTACAATCGTCAAGTTTCCTTGCGTACTTGGGAGGTGGCCTGAATTCATCTGCACGACCTGATTCACTATTACGTTCCCCGGCACCACAGCTGGTTCTGAGGTTATGGGAAATGTGACGAATTGGGGTTGCGTAATCGGTACTTGATAGATAGTAAATGGAGTCTGCTCGGAGTAGAACTCCGTACCGTTCGGAGGTATGCTCGTCCGATTGTAAGTGGCACTGCCTACAAAGCAAGAAGGAGAGTTATAGGCGCAGCTGTTGAGATTTGCTGGCGTGTAGTAGCTCCAATAGTTGCCGATCTTGCCAAGAGACCACGAATTATTCCCATTGTCGGAGGGACCTCCTACTGGTGGGCTCAAGTCATGAAAGTCATTTTGATAAATACGATTCAAGGATGACCCTTCGATCGCGATGCTGTAAGAGGCGCTAACTTGGTTGTCGTATATGGTGCCGTTGTCAGAAGAGTCGTAGATCAAGATGCCTTGAAGGGCGCCCGATAGGTCATTGCCTGCGACGACATCATTATTGGATGATGAGAGATATAGGACCACATCTCCGACTTGATTCATGGTAATGTTGTTGTTGAGGATGGTGCTGTTTGAAGTGTGGTCAATCTGTATTCCTAACGCCGCAACCGTTGAAATACTGTTGTTCGCTACCACGCTACCGTGTGCAAGCATTAACGTTATGGCTGCAGTACCATAAGCAGTTATCGTGTTAGATTCGATGGTTGAGTCGACAGCATGTCCGCCGGTGTTGATTCCATCTTCACCGCCAGCTAGAATATTGTCTGAAACAGTGTTATTGTCAGAACCCTCCAGAGCCACAGCAACATTTTGTGCGGTTATATTATTGTGAGTTATTATGTTACTATAGGAAGAATCTAAGAAAAGGCCATCGCACCGGCTTTGCGGCCCAAAGCCTTCCGTCCAAGAAGCAGGATTTGCCTGCGTAGGCACTGCCGGAAGGTTTTCAGTCAGAAGTGTATTGTATTCGATTAGCGAATTATTGGCATTTCCTAGATAAGCAATCCATAGTTGGAGGTTAGCTGGATTCTGTTCAAATGTATTGTCGGTAATCAAATCGTTTGAGCTGTCGATGAGTCCAAGTGCGGAATAGTCGTTGGACTGAAAAGTATTGCCTTTTACGGTTACACTAGAGCCGCCGACTATCAGACCAATGGCATTTTGAGAGAACAGGTTGTTCTCGATCAGGGCGTTATCTGTTTCCACGACCATGCCAGCAGTAATGACGGTGAATTGGTGATTTTCTTCACCACGGGGAAGGCAATTGAACAGATTGTTCGAGGCTTGGGCGCTACCACACGATCCAACTCCGTACACCTGACTGTTCTCAATGACAAAGTTGTTTCCGTTTACAACAAATGTGTACCTGTTAGCCGAGTTTCCAGCTGTGATATCGCTGTTGTAGATGTAGAGAGAACCTCCAGGCTGGACTAGGATACCGTTTTGACCAGAGTACTGACTGTTTATTGTGAGCACTACATTTTCCAGTGACAGGTTTCCTCCCGATTGAACGGTCAGGTTACCGTTTAGGACAATTGATTCACTTTGGATTAGTTCATTTCCTGTCACTACCCAGTCTCCGCTTGGGGGAGGCTGAGCGTACGAAATGCAAGCGAAGAGGGGTGAAGCTAACAAGAAGAAAGAGAGGACAAGGACCAGAGCCCTACAGGTCCTCATACGGTCATAATTACTATGGCCAAGATGATAAGGGTTTGCTACCTGAATCGTTCTCTCCGGCCGGGATAGGGGCATAGGATGCTATGTTCAATCCCAAAAGAGTGATAGTCATTGGGCGATTGGTTTGCCTTGGCTTGAACTAGTACGGACTCGGGAGGATACGGCTCCATGTGGATGCTTAATCATCAGTCGATTGGATTCTCGATTTTTCAGGAGAAGGAGAAGGCCCATGGCCGAAATGGAATTGCATGATATTATCCCATGACCAAAAGGCTGATTTGCGAGACCTAGCCCCTGTTGGGCCATGCAAGTCAGGGCCGCAAGACTCCATGACCTTCACAGTTTGAGCGTCTTCTTCTTGGAGGCGTGGCGTGAAGCCGGGCCAGGCGCCTCGGGATTCACCGGAGCGACTGACGACGTCATGCGCGAGCTCGCCTCCGAGCGATTACTGAGGGCAAAGCTCACGGACCCAGCCCTTCGAATCTTCATCGCCGAGGAAGCAGGAAGGACCGTGGGCTTCGCCAGCATGAAGAAAGTCGATTCCGCCGTGATGGAGCTGTCGGGGATAGTCGTGCTCCAGAGCCTTGTCGGAAGAGGAGTGGGCACCGAGTTATTCAGGATGGCAAGGGAGTTCGCCGCCGCTGACGGCTACCGCAAAGTAACGGTCAAGACTGAAGTCTTCAACGGAAAGGCGATCGCGTTCTACAAGAGGCTAGGTTTCGTCGAAACCACAGAGATAGAAGAGGACGTGGAAGGGACGAAGGTCAGATTGGTGGTCCTGGAGAGGAGCCTTCCATGAGTCGAATTCGCTGCCCGAGTTGTCATTAGCCTTAGGGTGGGCGGAGATCTCTGCGGGCTAAGGAGTCGTGCCGTCCATGTTGGCCAGCTGACCGCTGTGGCGGTACAGTTGGAAACCGATAACGATGAACCAAATACCTATAGTGGGGGGAGCTAGGAACTGCAGGATGCCGAGGATGAAGGATGACGGAACAATGGGGGCGAATGCCCCCACTATGCCGATGACGTTTACGATCGCACCGTAGAATGCAGTTCTCGGTCCAAACACGCTCTTCGCCATGGGTATGCACCACAGGAGCCACCCCACCGAGCCAATCCCGAAGCTGAGGACGGTCTGGAGAGGAAGGGCAGCGTAACCATAGGTGGCCGCAGCGACGTAGGACGCTCTCAGGGCGTCGGTCGTGGCGCTGGCGTACCCTTGGGACAGGCTGACGAGCGTCAGCGAGTTCAGCTCGGTGACGCTCATGTCGTAGAACAGGTAGAGCCCAGCAATTAGGCTGCCGAGGAGGGCATAGGTCCTGTTGTAGCGCCTCAAGACTAGGTACAAGGCGACTGTCGGCGCTATGCCCAATAGGTCACCGATGATCCAGAGGCTCCAGAGGCCGTTTGCCAGCCCCTGATGTTGTGCTACGAGCTGCAGGTAGGCGGTAGCGTTGCTCGGATACCCTGACTTGTAGAGGGTTGCCCCTCCGAGTGTCGCCAAAAGTCCGCTGATGCCTGTTATGACCGATAGTACCCCGCCGACTCGGTACAGTCCTTTCCAGCTCGGGCCCACGAAAGGCTTACCTCCATGAGGTTCAGAAGTCGATGCCATATCTAAGCACCATCTCGCTGCTCAGGAACCGCCGTACTTCTGGTAGAGCCATATGCCCGCAAGGAGCGTGGCGACGCTCACCCCCGCGACGATCCCTAGGTCGGTGAGCACGGCTATGCTGGTCGGTGAGGCCCCTCTGAGGAAGAGCGAAGTCAGGGCGTCCGTGACGTAATAGCTGGGCACGAATCTCCCCACCGTGGCCATGGCCCCCGATGCGTTCGCCGATACGAAGGTCCCCAGGAACATCTGGGGCATGATGAAGATGAAGGCGATGCCCGTCGCCGCCCCGGATGATTTCGCCACCGTGGCGGTTATCAGGCCGAACCCGACGCAAGAGACGGCGAAGACGGAAACGAGGACGAAGGCGAATAGCAGGCTGTAGGCTCCTCCCTGGGGGTGGTACCCGATGGCGCTTGCTAGGGCGAAGACGAGACCCACCTGCAGGAGCGCGAGGAGCATGTTGGAAAGGGTGTGGCTGGCCATGAACTCGGAGGCCTTCGTCGGGGTCGTGTTGATCCTCAGTAGCAGCCCCTTCTCGCGGTCCATGGTGAACGACTGGGCCACCATCATGGTGAGGAAGATGGCCGAGAACGCGAAGAGGCCAGGCACCATGTAGTCGAAGGTGCTGAATTTGGCCACCTGAATCAGCGAGGAGGAGCCTATCTCGATGGGCAGGCTCGCCGACTGCGCTGCCGCGCCGGATATCGAGAGGGTGAGCGCCTCTTGGACGACGGGGTGGACAGCTTGGACGGCGAACATGGAGCCGCTGTCAAGGTAGAGCTGGACCGTGGAGACCTTCCACTCGGCGGGGTTCGAGGGATTCTGTCGGTATGCCTCGGCGCTCTGCTCGAAGCTCGCGGGAATTATTATCACCGCGGAGAGCTTTCCCTGCTGCAGGGCGCTCTGGGCGGTGGCGTTCGAATCGTACGTCTGGACCTGCAGTATCTTCGTCGAGGTCAGGTTCCCGACGAACGCCTGCCCCCAAGGACCCATGGGGGAAGAGCCTAGGTTGACGACCCCCACCTGATAGGTGGTCTGGGTTCCGCCAACTCCCCCGTACGCCATTCCGAAGAAGGTGGTCAGCATGATCGGGAACAGGATGACCATGAAGAGGGCGGCGGGCTCCCTCACGATCCTCTTGATGTTGACCTTGACGAGGGTCGAAATCCTTCGGGAGTTCAATTCAGGCGCCCTCCCTTATCTTCCGGCCGGTGAGTTGTATGAAGACATCTTCGAGGTCCTTGGCCTTGAACCTCTCTTTGAGCTCCTGGGGGGTCCCCAGTGCTATGAGCTTCCCGTGGTCTATGATCCCAACCCTGTCGCAGAGCTCCTCCGCCTCCTCCATGTAGTGCGTCGTGAGGATCACGGTCTTCCCTTGCGCCTTCAGCTCCCGGATGAAGTCCCAGACGACGTGCTTGGACTGTGGGTCCATCGCCACCGTGGGCTCGTCTAGGAAGGCTATCGAGGGGTTGTGTATGATGGCCATGATGAGGGAGATCCTCCGCTGCATCCCCCCACTGTACTTCCCAACCTTCCTCCTCGCGTCGTCGGCGAGGCCGAGCTTCTGAAGGTAGTCGTCGGCCTTCTTCCTCAGCTCCTCCTTGGGCATCGAATGGAGGTCCCCGAAGAGCTCTACGTTCTCCCTTCCAGTCAACGTGGAGTAGATTGCCGGCTCCTGCGGGCAGACCCCTATGAGCTCCTTGACCTTCCCATCGCTCTTTCCCACTTCGTATCCGCCCACGAAGGCGACCCCTCCCGTGGGCTTGAGCAGGCCGCACAGCACCTTGATTATCGTGGTCTTGCCGGAACCGTTCGGCCCCAGCAGGCCAAAGAGCTGACCCTCTGGGACCTCAAGGCTCAGCCCGTCCACGGCCCTGACATCGCCGTAGTTCCTGGACAGGTTGTCCATCACGATGGCGTCGTTCATTTTCATCATCTGACCTGTCATGAGGTAGTCCTCCAAGCTTCTTATCGTCATGTCAACGCCATGGTGTGGGAAGTTGACGGCCGCCGGCGGCCTTTGTGCATTCCTTACCAAGAGAGGTTGATAGAACGGCATTGACGTCATACGCCGGCGCCCACCTCCGGAGGAGCGTTCAAGCCTCGGATGCGGCGGAACCTCCCTGAGGGTCCTGCCGACCTAGGGAGGCCCCCTCAGGAGCCTTCTAAGAGGAGCTTGTCCCGCCAGGTGTCGAACATGTACCCCGTGCTGAGGACGTTCGCAGCAATGGACTCGACTCCCTCCTCCGTGAGCATGGACTCCTTGAGCTCCTTGAGCTCCCTCATCGAGTTCGTCCAGAGGAAGGAGATGAAAAGGTCGGGGAAGTTGCTGAAGTACATGTTGAACAAGACGTGTGGGCCAAGGCGAGCCCTGAGCGCCTCGCCGACCTTCCATTTGTCGTTTCCGAGGAGCAGCTTGGCATGGCACAGGGACACTATGTCGTCGGAGGCGTCGGGGTACCATTCGAGGGAGAGCTCCACGAGGGCAAGCTTGACCATCCGGTCAAGCCTCCTCTGGACGGTCCTGGCCGACGCCTTCACTTCAAGGGCGACTTCCGATGTGGGCTTCCTCGCGTCCCTGTGCAGGGCCCTGATGATTTGGTAGTCCAGCGGATGAAGCTTCTCCTCCGGCCGCTGGGGCGGAGGAGGGCTCAGGATCCCCACCGACGACTCTTTCATCTTCGCCTCCGCCTCGACAAAGGTGACGAGCTCGTCCAGCCTGGAGATGTCTTGGAGGTAGGCTCCGACGTACACGAACCCCCCGCCCGAATAGGCCACCCAGTACACCATGTCGCTCTTCTGGAGCCTCAGGTGGACCTCCTCCAGAGGGACGGCGTCGGACCTGCCGAATATCCAGACGTTGACGGCCCTGAGCGCGAGCATGCCCACCCTGGCCGTGAAGGCCTTGATGACGCCCTCCTCCACAAGGGCCATTATCCTCCTGTGGACGGCGTTCACCGAAAGGCCCAGCGAGTCGGCCAGCTCTTGATATGGGGTCCTGGAGTTGGCCAGGAGGGTCATGCAGAGGGCCAGGTCGGTTCTGTCCACCGTGCGGTCACATACAATTCCTCGTCCTCCGCTAAAAGGTTTGGCGGTTCGAACCGCCGACCTCCACCGCGAAGCTAGCGTGCGCCGCCAGGGAGGCGGTGATGATGCCGAGGGGCAAAATGGTACCTTCTTACCAGATATATTCCCATCATACATATCCTCCTGCCTGAAGATATATATATTGCATATTCCATCAGGTACCTATCATGGTGACCGACCGCGGAAGAGCTACCTCCGAATTCCTTCATGAATACCGCCCTTCCAGCTCTATATTTGCACCAAAAGGCGGTTCTCCGGCATTCTTCTATAATCCTACAACGCAGTCTATGCGCGTTCCCGAAATGTTTTAATCGTCATGCACCAGAGCATTAATCAGATTGGCAAAGAAGGACGCCGGCGCCGGAAAGGATGGGAAGAAGGCGGGAAGCGGAAAGGGGAAGGATGATGGTTCATCGGATGGGACTTCTGATTCGTCTTCGGATGGGAAGACTTCTGATGCTTCCGTCTCCCTCTACCAAGGCTTCATGACGGGGTGGTCCTATGAGGCCTGCCGGGGACTTTACTACCAAGAGGGGGAACTTTGGTCGGTTCCCAAGTCGGTTCCCGATGGGCAGCAGCCGAAGCCCTCGTCCAAGGACAAAGCCGAACTGGCAAAGGTTAGAAACAGGCTCCTGCCCTGGCTCTCCACCTACGCCAACTTGGTGTCGGAATGGGCAGCGGTGGGGGCCGACGGTGTGTCGGACGACCTTGACCATATCACGACCCAGGTGGCTTTCAGCAGATCCGTGGAAGGGAAGCCTGACAAGCCGTCGGGCGAGACAAAGACCCCAGACCTCACGTCGATTTCAGCAAATCTAGAGCAGATGGCCAAGGACTTGATCTCGATTGCGGGCTCCGCCTCTCAATCTTCCTCTAGCGGCGCCCAGCCGTCGCCGTCCGCTAATGGGGCTTCCGCCGTCATAACCAAGGAGCAGTTCGATTCCGACTATGATCAGATCTTGGGCGCCGTCAGGGCGCAACTTCCATACGCCTACTACGCGGTTCTCTTTGGGCAATACTGTTCGAGGCTTCAGCACCCCCGCGAGGGCGACAAATTAACGGAGACGGCCGAGGGGTTGCGGGGCTGCCTTTCTGAATTGCGGAGCGTTCTGCCAGAGGGAGCCTACGATATCATCGAGAATGACCTCTATGCGTACGCGGGCAAGCGTTCAGTCATCGACAGGATAAGCCACATGTCCGAGACGGCGGAGGGAAGAGCCAAGAGGCTTGGGGTTGTTAATGATGAGCTGCGTAGAAACATCCAGACCTGGTCGGACCTTCTCGTGGGGGCGGACTCGCCTAGGGACATCCTGAATGTAGGGGGAAGCGCCTGCCTTTACGGCTCCCTCATACTCGCCGCCCTAGCCCTTGTGGGTGCGGCCGTCACGATCGTGTATGTGGTCTACATATGGTTCAACTCCCTCCCATGGGGGAAGCAGACTCTAAAGGACATCCTGAACCCGACGAACGCAAAGACCCTCTGGACTGACGTAACATCGATTGGAACGGCCGCCGGTATTACCATCCTGGCCGTAGTCTCGCAGGCGTGGAATTGGTTCAAGGGATTTGAGAAGGCGGCGATCCTCTTCTTCGCGAAGGTCTGGAAGCTCCGGAGACACGTGATCGTCATGAATATGTCGAAGTTTCCTGAGTATCCACAGGACTCGCAATCGACCACTCCTTCCAGTGCTGTCGCCCAAAAGTGACATATTCGATAGCTAGACTTCGATTGCGTCCCTGTCCTTGGGGTCCAGGGCCTTCTTCGGCTGCTTCGTGTCCCGGTCGGAGTTCTCTTCGTTCTTCAGCTCCTTGCAGGCCCACAGTCACGTCACAAGAAAGGAGGGAGCAAAAACACTTCCCGCGTCAAGTCTATCCCGGACAAATGCCCGCGTGCTGATATAGAAGGAGGCGCACCGAGCCTCGGATGGAGCTTCGAGCGGGCTGCTCGGGATGGAGCTACTCGTCGTGGGTCGGGCCGTTCTTCCCCAAGGATACGAAGCCAAGGGATTTCCTGAAGCTCTATAGCGCGGTGTTCGACACGGTCGAAATCGACTCCTCCTTCTATCGCATCCCCTCCTCGTGGGCGGTCGAGCTCTGGAGGAGGGCCGTGCCGGAAGGGTTCCTGTTCTCCGCTAAGATGCCCAAGGAGATAACGCACGACAGGAGGTTCGTCGGTTGCGAAGGGGTATCCGACAGGTTCCTCAGGACGATCAGGCTGCTAGGTCCGAAGCTGGGGCCTGTCTTGGTTCAGTTGCCCCCCTCGTACTCATATCAGGAGAGTGGCGGAAGGCTGGAGGACTTCCTGAGGTCCCTTCCCCCCGACCTTCAATACGCCATCGAGTTCAGGCATGCGTCGTGGTTCAACGACAGGGTCTACGCCCTCCTCGAGCAGCTGGGGATGACTCTCGTCTGGTCTGAGATCCCCTACGTCAAGGTCCCGGACAGGGTGACTGCGTCCATCGTCTACCTGAGGCTCATCGGGGACCGCTCAATCAGGGAGGAGGACTTCGGCAAGTTGCAGAAGGACAGGACGGCCGAGATGGTGAAGTGGTCGGAGCGGCTGTCCAAGGTAGAAGCGTCAATTCGTCGGGGCTACGTGTTCGCCAACAATCATTTCGCCGGCTTCAGCCCCGCCACGGTGAACCAGTTCATGGAGTTGATGGGCCGGAACCCTATGGGGTGGAGGGGGAGGATGGTGGGGCAGGCGACGCCCGGACAGAGGACCCTCCTCGACTGAAGGACGAGGCACATGATTGGGCGGGCTCTAGACCTGAACGGGTTCAAGTCACCAAATTTTGATATAAGATTTGGGGGCTAATACAGTATTTTCAATAGTAAAGCATCATTGCGTCAGTAGAACTTGCATTATCCTCACACCTGTTTCATTTTCCAGAGTCATGCGCCAATTGGGATAGGGGCGTGGGTAGCGTTGTTCGAGCCGGTCGTCATTCTTGGTAGGCCACCCACCGCTGGTATTGGCCCCAAAGAGCTTGGGGCTCGAGGATGCCCGAAGGCTTTGCCCTATTTGCCCTTAGGTGATGGTGTCTTAGAGTCTGTCTTGGAATCTGAGTGAGCGGACAAAGTTATCGTGCCTTTCAGTATGTCGAATGTCACGTTGACGTCTTTTAGGAATTTGAGGACATCAGCACCTATCTTTCCGAGGTAAAAGTTTAGGCTCGCCTTGTATTGGTCTTTTCTCGCGCTCGAAAGAGCATCTTTGACTCTTCCTTGTAAGAACAAGTTGCATGTTCGGTTTATGCAATCCTCGGCCCTAGCCAAGTCATTGAGAAGAATAGGATTATCGATTCTAGCGTACGCTACTCGAGGCGGGAATTGTCCATCAGTTGAGTTCTTAGGGTTTGCAAGAACAGCCACGGCGGGACTCCCCTTGATTTGGAAATATCCCAAAACATCCTTGAGAGATACAGCACTCAGATCCCATAGGCCGACAAAGATGTTCGTGCCGGCGGACTCCCCCCAAGCCAGCAAGGCCTTCTTCAGATCTTCATAACCTATAATTCCAGGCACATAGAAAACATAGATGCCGCAATTGTCAGGCACATCCGTAGCCAAGTTTGAAAGGTGAGGAACCCCCATCCTCGTCGGTTCCGGCGTAAACACCAGGTCAGCCATATTCCTCTGATTTACTTTATGCGGCCACAGAGATATATTGCTTTGCGTCCGAATCTACGAGTCCGTTCTCGGTGAGGCGTCAGCCATAATTCAATTAATCGTCTCCGCGACGCAAAGAATGTCTTTTCCGTTTGCAGTCTTCCTAGCAGCCAGGTAGTGAAAAGCGGTGGCGGAATCGAAAACGATCGTACTTTCAAGGTCATCGTACGGTGCGCCTTCACTGTCGTCTACAAGGACAAGCCACTTATCGCCGACTCCGGCCCAGTAAGCCAGACGCTTGCTGTCCGGGCTGAAGACGAGATCACCCATATCCTTGTACTGTTTTCCCTCCTTACCGTCGACCACTGCAAAAATCCTCTCGCCCTCGCCCACAAGAGCGTGATAGGCAACAGCGTGATAGGCAACCCGCCTGCTGTCCGGACTGAAAACCGGATCTCCCGTGCTAAGTGAATCGTAGTGCTTCCCTTCCTTACCATCGACCACGACAAACCACTTTGGCCACTCTTTGGCAACGTAGGCGAACCGGCGGCCGTCGGGGCTGAAGCGTAGGCTTCCCTCGGCGACCTCGTCGTAGGCATTCTCCTCCTTGCCATCGACCACGACGCAATGGTGATACTCGGGCCCCTCGCCTTGACCAACATAACAGGCTACTCTCTGGCTGTCCGGGCTGAAGACAAGGCCATCGCCAATCCAGTCGTAGGCATTCTCCTCCTTGCCATCGACCACGACAATCCACTTTGCCCCACGGCTGCCAACGTAGGCGAACCGGCGGCTGTTCGGGCTAAAAGAGATCTCGCAGTAGGTACTGGCTACCCACCAGCCCGGAACCGACGAGAATGGGATATCCGGCAGGAAGGAGGGACCCATGCCTTGGGCGACGCCGGGGTAGGCTTCCCCCTCTTCCCCATCTACCACAACAACCCGCCTTCCGCCGACTCCTGCCCAGTAAGCCAGACGCTTGCTGTCCGGGCTGAATACGAGACCGCCAATCCACTCGTACTGCTTTCCCTCCTTGCCGTCGACCACCATCACAAATTGCTTCGTGCCAACTCGGGCCACATAGGCCACCCGTTTGCTGTCCGGACTGAAGGTGAGAGTCAAAGGACCGAGATCATCGTACTGCTTTTCCTCCTTTCCATCGATCACGACAAACCACCTCTCTCCCTCCCGAGCCACATAGGCCACCCTCTGGCTGTCCGGGCTGAAGACGGGTATCCCCAGATAGAAGTCAGACGCGAGCTCGAGAATCCCCTTGCCGATGCCATCGTACTGTTTTCCCTCCTTGCCGTCGACCACCACAAATTGCTTCGTGCCAACTCCAGCAACATAGGCCACCCGTTTGCCATCCGGACTAGAAGTAAGAGTCTCGGGTACCGCGGAGGAATCGATTTGGGCGACTAGCTTCTCGGAGACGGTCCTGCGTTCCTCGACAGGGTGAGTCTCCCCGCGGCTCTTCAGAGGTTCCGGCCCGTCTCGTGTTCCGTCTAGTGCCGAAGGAGTGGACATCCGAAACAATGAGGTCTCAGGCAGCTAATAAGATTGACTTTGGCGCAAATCATTTCGTCGAAATACCCACTTCGCGGAGGAACCAAGTACGTCATCTTCTACACCATCTCCTGGAACGGGATGGCCCGGGCGGACCACAGGGACGCTCAGGGCCTCGAAGGTCATTTCCTTCCTGAAGCTGCTGGGAAGCGAGCCCATCGTCCTTGATCCAATGTACTAGTCGTTTGGGGCGGGCGGTATTGATACCCATTACGGGTTCAAGTCTTAAAAGTCGGATGTAAGATTTGGAAGATGTTGCCGAATTTCTGCTAGTAACACACCGAGATAGCCGATGGAACTTATACTATCCACAAACCCGTTTCACGTTCCGATATACTTGCCTGGCCCGAGGGGTTGCCTCTAAACCAGTTGCGCGAGCATGCGTTTGTGATTCCCATTTGTAGTATTCTAGAATGACCCTGACTTGCAATGCCTTCATTGAGGAAACAATATAATGCGCGCCAGCTGTAGACTGGAGATTAGGATCGTTCTTGATCAGGGCTTCTCGCATCCTCCTTCCGCTCTTGGTTATCTCGCTCCTCGGGCTTCAGGTGGTCGCGGAGGTTCCGGTCGTTTCGGCGGGGGGTTTCGCAGGCATCACTATTGGCTCCGTCACTTCTGGAGGCGGCGCCAACTGGATAGCCTACGACTCCGCCAACGGGTACCTTTACGTCACCGGCACTTACACGAACACGCTGTCGATCATCGCCGGTGCCACGAACACTCTGCTGGGCACCCTATCCGTTGGCTACAGTCCCCATGGAGTAGCCTACGACCCCGCCAACGGTTTCATTTACATCGTCAACTCTGGCTCCGGCATTGTCAGCGTCATGAACGGAACCACCAACGCTGTGGTGACCAACATAACAGGGGGCAGCGACCCGTATCATGTCGCCTTAGACTCAGCCAACGGCTACCTCTACGTCACCAACAATGGTGCGGGTAGCGTGTCGGTCATCGATGGCGCTACTAACAAGGTGGTAACCACCATCACCGTGGGGAGCTATCCGGACGGCATCGCATACGACTCGGCCAACGGGTACCTCTACATCGCCAACTACGGTTCGTACAGCGTTTCGGTGATCAATGGAGCCAACAACTCCGTGGTGGCCAACATAACGGTGGCCGGCTATCCTCATTACGTTGCCTACGACCCCGCCAATGGCTTCCTCTACATGACCAGCCTCAACACGAACAACGTGACGGTCATCGATGGGTCTACGAACACGCTTGTCGGCAACATCACCACGTACTACGGGTGCCACGGTGTGGCCTACAACCCCTCCAACGGGTACCTCTATGTCGCAAGCGAGGATAACGGGGCAGTGTTCGTCATAAACGGGACCACGAACTCCATCGTGACCACAACGTACGTAGGCCAGTGGGCAGAGGGCGTCGCCTACGATCCCGCGAACGGCCAGATCTACGTTGCGAGATATGGCTCGAGCGTCGTATCGGTGATCAGCGGGGCGACCAACACCCTGGTGACCGATATTGTGCTGGGCATCTCGCCTTATGACATAGTCTACGACCCCGCCAACGCCAACCTCTACGTCACCAACTACGGTTCGAACAACGTGACTGTCATCAACGGCACCACGAATTCCGTGTTGACGACCGTGCCGGTGGGCATCTCGCCGCGAAGTATCGCCTATGATGCCGCCAACAAGTACCTTTACGTCACGAACTACGGTTCGAACAGCGTTTCTGTGATCAACGGAACCACTAACACGGTTGCCACAACCATAGCGGTGGGCTCCTCTCCTTATGACGTCGAATACGACGCCGCGAGCGGTTACCTCTATGTCACCAACTACAATTCGAACAATGTGACTGTCATCAACGGGACCACCAACGCAGTCGTGACCACAGTAGCAGTAGGTAGCAACCCGTACGGTGTGGCCTACGACCCCGCCAACGCCAACCTCTACGTCACCAACTACGGTTCGAACAACGTTTCGGTGATCAATGGAACCAACAACTCCGTGGTGACCACCATAGCGGTCGGAAGCTCTCCAGGTTCGATAGCCTATGACCCCGCCAACGGGTACCTCTACATCGCCAACTACGTTTCGAATAGCGTGACGGCCATCGATGGGGCCACGAACGCCGTGGTGGCCAATATGACCGTGAGCGGTTCACCTTACGGGATAGCCTATGACCCCGCCAACTCCTACGTCTATGTCACCAACTACAATTCGAACAATGTGACGGCCATCGACGGGGTCAGCAACACGATAGTCGGCGCCGTGAGGGTAGGAGGAGGGCCCTACGGCATCGCCTATGATGCGGCCAACGGATACCTCTACGTGGCCGGCTGGTATTCAGGCATCATATCCGTGATATCGACGGAAACACCGATACCAGAGTTCCCCGGCATCGCCCTCTGGATGACCTTGGCGGCCTCAGTGGGAGTTGCCGGGGCTCTCAGCTCAAGGCTTCGCTCAGCCCGTACGAAGACTCCCATGCTTTCGGCCGGCTGAAAAGCGCTTGCCTTCCCTCTTTTGCTCCCCTGTCTGAGGGAAACCAATCTGGGCGTATTCTAGCATTCCGGCCGGGATTGGAACTTGACACATTATGCTCTTGATTCGAACTCTTCCAGGCGAGGGTCCGAAGTGGCCCGCCATTCCGCCGACGTTACCGGAATGACTAGCCGTCAGGTCCTTTCCTTCCTCGTCTTTAGGTTTGAGCTTGTGCCTTGTAGCGGTTGACCTTGCATCGGTCTTAGGCGGACACCCTTTCTACGGTGAAAGCGATCCTTACGAGTGCTCGGTATTCGATGATCTTATTCCCTTTCACTTTGGCCGTGTATTGCACCACATGGAGGCTCGTGATGTTCCTGATGGTCTTGGCCGCTTCCTTCACTGCGCTCTTGACCGCATCGTCCCAGCTCCTAGGAGAACTTCCCACCAGTTCGACTATCTTCCTGACCACCATTCCACTCTCACACAGATGGCGGGGCGTCTCACTAATAAGGCGAGCGCGCCCACCTCTCCCTCGGCCTAGATGGAGGTTGTGGATTCATTGAAGGTCCTGGTCGCATACGCCAGCAAGTACGGCGCCACAAAGGGGATCGCCGAATTCATAGGGGAGAAGCTCAGGCAGCACGGCGTCGACGCCGACGTCCAGGAGGTGGGCGAGGTCAAGGACGTGAAGGCCTACGACGCCTTCGTCATAGGGAGCGCCCTTTACATGTTCCACTGGATGAAGGAGGCGAAGCAGTTCGTCTCCAGCAACAGCTCATCGCTCGCCTCGCGTCCGGTGTGGGTTTTCAGCAGCGGGCCCGTGGGCAAGGAGGCAAAGGACAAGGAGGGTCGCGACCTCAAGAAGGTATCGGGGCCGAAGGAGCTGGAGGAGCTCCGAATCGAGGTCAACTTCCGCGACCACAGGGTCTTCTTCGGGGCCCTGGACGGCTCTCGCCTGACTGGCACGATGGGGTTCTTCTACAGGATGGCGAGGAGGAGCGAGGAGGCCCGCGCCTCGATGCCGGAGGGGGACTTCAGAGACTGGAACGAGATAGAGTCTTGGGTCGCCTCGATAGCAGAGGCTCTGAAACAGAGCTGATGGGAGGGTACCGAAGAGTGAGCCCTAGGTCTCCTTCATCTTGCGGCTTAGCCACCAGACGCCTCCTAAAGCCAGCGGTATCCCGATAATGATCAATATCCAGGCCAGGGCAGTCAGATAGGAATACACCAAGTAGTTCAGCGTCCAGGTGGAAATGGGGATGTTCCACTTCCCATCGGAGGAGACCTTAAAGCAGAAGGCGATGAAGACCAGCAGCGAGAAGAACCCTCCCCCTCCGCTCGTGGAGCGGGAGCGGCTTCTGAAGAAACTGTACCCTTTCCTCTCCTCGTAGGGTATCCTCCTCCACCAAAGCCAACCCGCCAAGGCCGCGGCGGCTATTGGAATCCCGATGTAGACGAGCTCCCAGAAGATAAGGTTCAGCACGAAGCTGATGCAGTTTCCCAGCGTCCAGAGGTCCAGCGTCCCAGGCACCAAGCCCGTCGACTGGGCGTTCCCCACGAACCAAAGGAAGACTAGGATTCCGCCTATGGCCACCAACACGCCCCCTGCCACCCAGAAGGCGAGCATGGACCAGTGCTTCCTCACGAATCCCTTCCATGACCCGTCGCCGGGCACGTTCTCTGCCATCTCACTTCCCCTCAGATGTGGCTGTGGTACAGCCGATATTTAGACCTCTGCCGCCCGTCGTCTTGGACCTAATCTGCTGAAGGTGGCCATGGAACGCTTCGGTCTACGCTATCTATGCGTTCGCTCCTTCCTGGTCGCCGACCCAGCTGGGGGCCAGGCGGCGAGGAGCTTCTTCGCCCAGGCCGTGGCCTCTGAGTGCTTCACCTTGAGGTCGTGGACGTCCTTCACGAAGTATAGCCTCTCCAGCTTATCTAATTCACGTTTAGGAGGCTCATAGTAAACGTAGCGCATCCCGAAGTCGTAGTGGTGCGGGTTCAGCCTTATCCTGAGGAGCGTCAGCAATGTGAAGAGCGTGATCGAGTAGTAGTAGTCCATGGCCTCGAGGGGGTTCCCGCGGCCGATCTCCTTCTCCACGAAGTTGTTGAACATCTCGAACCTGGCCCTGCACCTCTCGAAGGCGTCGGCCACCTCCTTCGAGAAGGCCGCCTCGTCCAGATGGGCCACCTTCACGCCCCCCTCCTTGTTGAAATGGAAGACGGCCCTTCCGTTCCTCTCCGGATCGAGGTAGAGGTCGGGGCACTTGGGGTTGAATATCGCCAGGTCCAGGATGTGGAACTCGTCCGCCCTCTCCAGCCTGTAGTAGGTCTGGGAGACCCCCAGCTCCTTGTTCTTCGGCACGTATCTCAGGCTGATGGGGGAGAGGGAGAGGATGGCCTTCTCGACGGCCTCGAACGTCTTGGCCTCCATACCTTCATCCACGAAAAGATTGGCGTCCACGTCCGAATACCTGTCTCGGCGGCCAAAGGAGACGGCTCCGTTCTCCCAGAACGCATGGACGTATGGAAGGGGCTCCACGGCATCTCTGACGGCCATGACGATGTCCTCGCGGGTGACGTTGCCACTCTTGACGGGCATTTGGTTCCGTAAGCACATGGCGGAGGCTTTCAGATATCCTTTGGCCTTCGGCCCCCGGTTCAGGGAGGAGGTCTTCTTAGATATGGAGACGACGGGGCTCTCCCCCTTCGACTCCCAGCAACATCCCCATAGGGAGGCCGATCTGCCAAGGGCCCTCTCTCCGGCAGGGCCCCTCCCTGTGCCTGGACCAAGGCAGGTTCGACCCCAAATCCCTTTGAACAGATGTAAGGCAAGGGGGGAGAAAGGAAATAAGGGGCAGTAAGAAGCTCGTTCCATCCAAAAGTGACCATCGTCCGAGCTGAAGAGAAGGGGATAGGCACTAGGGAGGTGCTCATGCTATCGGTCGTCGTCCTGCTGTGGGGCGCCTCTTTCACACTCATCAAGCTCGGGCTGGAGGGCGTACCTCCCATCGAAATCGCGTTCCTGCGCTTCCTGATCGCCACCGCCTTCTTCGTGACGGCGGGGTACTTCACGGACAGGAGGGTGTTCCGCCTCGACGTCCTGAAGGACTGGAAGCTCCTCATCGCGATCGGCCTGGCGGGCGTGACCCTCTGCAACATCTTTCAGAACGTGGGGCTTCAGTATACGACCGCCTCTGACTCCAGCCTCATCCTCGCGTCGAATCCCGTCTTCATAGTCCTCTTCGCGTGGCTCTTCCTTAAGGAGAGGACGAAGGCGACGCAAATCGTGGGGGTGGCGCTGGCCCTCCTTGGGCTCGTCTTCATCGTGGGGCCTTCGAAGATCTCCTTTGGCCTTGGGAGCACCCTGGGGGACCTTCTCACGCTTCTGGCGGCCATTTCCTGGGCCGCCTACTCGATCATAGGCAAGACGGCGCTCTCCAGGTACGGCGCCCTGAAGGTCACCTTCTTCTCTAACCTCTTCGGGACGGCCCTCTTCCTCCCGCCGCTTTTCGCCTTCGAAACGTTGGTCCTGCCGAGCTCCCCCTGGCTCTGGCTCCTCCTCGGGCCTCCTCTGCTCGGGGCTGGCCTACTTCCTCTGGTTCAGGGTGCTGGAGGAAGTCCCTGCGACCAAAGCCGGAGCCTCACTCTTCTTCATCCCGGTGATCTCGGTGGCCATCGCCTTCATCGTGCTTTCCGAACCCATAGACCTCGATTTCCTGCTGGGAGCAGCCTTCGTGATCGCCGGCGTCGTCCTCACGCAGAGGGGCCGACCTAGAGACGCCGAGGCAATCCTTCACACATTCATGAAATCGAAGATCAGCGCCGGAGGTCTTGACGGCGCCGTCGCAATGGAGGCCGGCCTCCTCGAAAATGAAACGCGTGGAGCCTCCCGTCACTAAACACTCGCCGTCAGGAATCGAGGAGAAACTCGACGACTAGAGTTCTTGAATCAAACGATTTTAACGGGAAGGCCCTGCACTCGGCCGATGAAGGTCGGAATCGCCCTGCGCTCTACGGTGTTCGGCCCGCCGTTGGTTGCTAAGCTGATCCCCCTTCTGGAGAGGTCCGGTGTGGATTCCGTCTGGTACCCGAGCGGAGGGCAGGCGTTCGACGCGCTCGATATGTGCGGCATGTCGCTTGGGAAGAGCGATAGGCTCCACGTAGGAACCGGGGTGATCAGGTCAAC
>JBEKZX010000119.1:0-3260 GCA_049509455.1 Conexivisphaerales archaeon | reverse complement strand
AGTTCTCGCACGGCCTCCACGTCCTCAGGTTCATACTCTCTGATACTCCATTTGGGCAAAGCACAAACCCTCAGACCAATTGCTCTCCACGTCTATTTTAGGGTGTTGCGAGAGCAAATTGGTTCAATTGAGCAATGAAGCCGAAATAGGCAGCAGGTAATAATCGAGTGTAACGCCATCCGATGGAAGAGTAGATTGCTGCGACAGGAATCTTCAAACTGACGCTTATGGATTGCCTTTGCAACGCAACCTAACCTAGGTGGCATGATTTCATGAGCAGCATCACTTTGTCAGGAGGAAGCTTCTCATGTCGAGGTTGAACCTCCGGACTTCGAGGAGTCCAATCGTTCGGACCACTGAATCTCTCCTGGCAGCTCTCGTCACCCTGCCTTACAAGGTCCCACAAATGATAGTCTTTTTATCAGAAGCCTTCTGGTAGACGGTGGGTCCCGCGCTCCAGCATGAGAATCGGAATCGTAGTCGGTACTAGGCCACAGATCATTAAATGCAGCCCTCTTGTCTTCGAACTAGCTAAAGTGGATGACTTCGAACTCACTATCGTACACACTGGGCAGCATTATGATCGTGGCATGAGTGACATATTCTTCGAAGAACTGGGTTTGCCACCGCCGGCCGTCAAGCTTGGCATTGGGTCGGGAAGTAATAGCTGGCAGATTGGAGAGACCATACTTAGGCTTGAGAAGGCTCTCCACGGGCTTCATGTTGGGGTTGTCATTGTTCCCGGGGACACAAACTCGGCCCTTGCCGGGGCGCTCACTGCTGTGAAGATGGGGATTCCTGTCGCGCATGTCGAAGCTGGAGCCAGAAGCCATGACATGACGATGTCGGAGGAGGTGAACAGACGCCTTATCGACCACTGCTCCCGGCTGCTCTTCGCTCCGACTCAGGGCTGCCTCGAAAACCTCAAGAGAGAATCGGTCCCAGGCGAGACCTTTCTTCCTGGTGATACCATGTTCGACGCATTTCTACGGTTCACCCCCACTGCACGCAAGAACGACATACTTGTCAAGCTTGGGCTGACCAATCAAGACTACGCTCTGGTCACAGTGCACCGAGCGGAAAACGTCGATGACGCTGCGCGCCTGAAGAATGTAGTGTGTGCCATCTCTAAGCTGGGCCTCCAAGCTGTTCTGCCGCTCCACCCAAGGACCAAGAGGAGGCTGTCGGAGCTGAAGGTGGAACTCCCCAAGGGCGTGCAGCTGAAAGTCATAAAGCCTGTGGGCTACCTGGAGATGCTGAAGCTGCTGAAGCATGCGCGGGTGGTGCTGACCGATTCCGGCGGGCTGCAGAAGGAAGCATTCTGGTCAGGGGTCCCTTGCGTGACTCTGAGGGAGAACACGGAATGGGTCGAGACGGTGCGGGCGGGCGTCAATTTCCTGACAGGTACTGACAAGAGGAAGATCATCGAAGCCTCCAAAAGAATTGACACCTCGTACCGAGAGATTTCAAGGGGGTTCTCCGTGAATCCCTTCGGAGACGGTCATGCCGCTGAGAGGATAGTCAAGGTCCTATCGGATGCTGACTTCTCTCCTTGGAACACCGTCAAGTGATAAGACAAACTTGTAATGCGGAGTTGGCCCGCTGGCAAGCGAGAGTACAAGCGGGAGCTTGCACATTTCGGCATGATTCGGGGTTTCCCAGAAATCAGGAACGACTTCAGTCAAGCACTGCATGACTTTCTAGGAGCTTGTCTGTCTAGAGAAATACAATATAGCTGAGCATCGCTAACAAAGGGTCGGTAGCGGATTCGGCGATGCAGCCTTCTGTTCTGTTCTTCCTAGAGACCTGCGTCGCCGTCACCATGCTGCTTGCCGCGGGCTATTCTCTCTCGTCCGCGATCGCCCTTGTCGTCAAACGCATAACGCGCAAGGGCATCGCACTCTCGGTCGCAGAGAGGCTGTCTGCAGGCTACCTTCTTGTCGTCTTCCTTGTTTCGCTCCCCGTCTTCTTCTTCCGGGCTGGCGTGTCGGGCCTGAGCGCCTTTCCCAGCGCTCTATCTTACGTATTGACAGCACTTGGCGTGGCCGGGGCCATCATCTTCCTGAGGGATGCGCGCAGACGCATCTCCTCCGGTCCCGTGAGGCTCTCCGACGCGATGCTCCTGACGTTCGGCGTCGCCCTGTTCCTGTTCATCTCGTACCTGTTCGCCGTCCAGTCCGTCGACACCAACTACGACTTCTACTTCCGCAACTTCAAGGTCATATTGTGGCCCCTCCACGACGGCTCCTACTCGAATCCTCTGCTCCAGTACACATATGACCTCACGGCCTTCCCCGCCTACTGGCTCTACGTGTCCCTCGACGCCGTGCTCGGGGCAGGCGTGACGATGTTCTCACTCTCGCTGACGGGTCTTGCGAGCCTGAGCCTGGTCGTGTATCATCTCGCCAGGGAGACCCTGACGGAGGAAGTGGCAAGAGCTGGTGCCATCCTGGTCCTGGTGTCACCGCTCTCCCTACTGTATTCCTTCAGGAGCCTGGATTTCGACCTCACGACGTACTACCTCATAGTGGTGAGCTTCTGCTTCCTGTACCTCGCGCTGCGGAAGGAGGGGCGCCCGGAGAGGCCCTTCTGGCTCCTGATGGCAGGCCTGGGAGCCTCCGCGGCGATGCTCTCCGATCCCAAGGGGTTCGCCGTGGCTTTCCTCCTCCCCTCACTCCTCGCGTACTACTCGAGGTCGAGGGTCGTCAAGTCGGCCTGGGCGGCTGCCTTCTTCGGCATCCTAGGTTATTCGATCCTTGGCCCTGCCGCTCCGTACGTCGTTTCTGGCATCGGCTACGCCCTGCCCCTGCTCCTTCCCGTCGCCCTCCTGGCGTCCATCCTATATCTCCTGACGGCCTCTAGGGCTCCGCCGTCCATTCGATTTGTCCTGACGCCCTCTGGGACCCCGCCCTCCGGCGCCCAGCCTCGCCGCTTCGGCCTTCCCCGTCGTGACTACCTTCTCGTGGGCTTGGCAGTGGTCCCCGGGCTCCTATGGAACACACTCTTCGGGTACTTTCGGCTTGTTCTAATGGGGGAGAGCCGGAGTTCCCTGTTTACGGGAGACCTGAGCCGCCTCACGATTGGCTCCTATCAGCTCCAAGCCCTACGCGCTGCACCTGGATTCCTTCCGAGTGCCCTGAGCGCACTGACGGCCTTCCAAGTCCCCCCCAGCGTTGTCACATACGTGGGGAGGGTGGTCCAGGACCTGCCGAATTCGGTATACTCCTTCCTCGGGCTCTTCACCTTCCCGTATCTCGCCG
>JBEKZX010000118.1:0-3283 GCA_049509455.1 Conexivisphaerales archaeon | reverse complement strand
TACACGTTGGCGACGACCCCTCCGCCTCAGCCCATCGAAGAGATAGAGAAGGAGCTTCAGGCTGAAGCGAAGAAGGCAGAGGGGCAGGCTTCAGCTCCCGCGGGGAGTCAGCCTGACAAGCCAGCCACAAAGTAAAGACAGCGTTATATGAATCGGGCGAAGGGGGAGGACCTTCCCTGCTCCACGACAGACTCGTTATTCTTTTGACCCTTCTCTTTGGAAGATGTCGTAGTACTTTGCGACAATCCCGAATAGAGAGGAGACGGGCCTCACGCTCCTGAAGTATGCATCGAGGGCCTCCATGTCTCGCCTCTCCACGGCTCTGGTCAGCGCCATCAGAGGAACGACGAGGAGGAGGAAGGCGACCCCTCCCAGCAATGTGACGATCAAGGGATGGAGGGGAAGAAAGGAGAGGGGGTACACCAGCGCCGCCGCCACCCCCGAGGCCAGGTAGATCCTCCATATCCCGGACAGCCTGACGTTCGCCCCCAGCCTTCTGCCGACGATCCTCCAAGCCACCACCACGTACGCCGCGGCCCCTATCACGGTGGCCACGATGGCCCCGTAGACGCCTAGAAACGGGATGAGCGCGGTGGATACCACGATCACCGCCACGGAATTGGCCAGGCTCGCCACGAGGCTCTTCCTCGTCTCCCCGATCCCGTTCAGCAAGGCCCCCTGCGACTGGCTCCCCAGCCCGACGAAGATATACTGCGCGACCATCAGCGCCAGGTAGCCGCCGGCGAACCCGTAGGCCCTCCCATAGACGGCCGAAGAGATGGGATAGGCTAGAGCCATCATCAGCGCCGCGACGGGGACTACGAATATCGTGGAGTACCTCACACTCTTTTCATAAATCTCCGCCAGCCCCCCTTCGTCCTTCCCGAGGCCGCTGAAGAGGGGGAAGAGCGCCGTCGCGATGGGGTAGGTGAAGAGGACGATGAGGGTCGACATGTTGGTGGCGGCCCCATAACCCCCTATCTGCGCGTCGGTCGCGAAGATGGCCAAAAGGGTGACCTGATAGGGTCCGACGAGCCCCGAAGCTATGCCTGCTATGAAGAGAGGGAAGGAATACTTCAGGGCGTCTTTCAGATCGCCGAGCCAGCCTCTCGGCACGATACGCTTGTACATTACAATAACGAGAGCCAATCCCACGAACCCTGAAATGACGTAACTTAAGGTGTAGCCCGCCACGGCGCCCGCGAGGCCGAATCCCAGCCAGATCAGCGCCAGGGTCGAAACGAGCTTCGCGACCGCCAGCAGGACCTGCAGGAAGGCCGACCTGTCCATCCTGTTCAGCCCCTGGTAGCCGGCGGTGACGGTACTGTACGAAGCCTGACCCACCAGGACCAGGGAGGCCAGCGGTATGATGTCGACCAGGCCAGGCCTGTTGAGCAGTTTCGTAGCTATCAGCCCGGAGAAAGGCACGACAAGGACCACGGCGGCGACGGCCAAGAGCGTCTGGAACACCGTCATCGTATAAAGAAAGGAGACAGCCTTGCGCTCCGACCCTTCAGACACGTACTTTGCCGGGAAGCGGACCGCGGCCGAAGGGATCCCGAGATTGATGGCCAGCATCAGGTAGCCGGGGGTGACGAAGGCCAACGTGTAGAGGCCTAAACCCCCTGGCCCTATCAGCCTGCCCACCGCGATGGCCGTTATGGCCAGCAGGACCGTGGAGGTGACGTTGCCGAGGAAGAGGTGGTACATCCCCCTGGCCGTGGAGCGGCCCTCGGGGGGCTGGCCTTCCATGACGCAAACCTAGGCTCGATGGATACTTAAGCCGAATGATGACTGGCGGCCAGACCCTCAGGGCGATATCCAGCCTGAGCTTGTACCCGTGAATGTCGTCGGGGACCTCTTCGCTGTTCATCAGTCCATATGCCAAAGTTGGAGCACTAGACTACAATACCTGGTGCTCCGGCCGGGATTGGGACATAAGATGCTAGGTTCAAATACACAACAACCCTCTTCGAATGGAAAGTCAACTCAAGTCTGAAACTTGAGATACGCATTCCGCATTGATGTGTCATTTGTCATCGTCGGAGGTAGCTATCATTAATCGACCGCCCGAATCTGACCTTCCTGCGAAACCAATGGTCTTAAGAGCGGAGGATGGCTAGACGATGGTGGCTGATCGGTGTCATGGCGGAAGGGCATGTGAAGCGGATATTCGAAGGCAGGCTGACGAGGGACGGCGCCGGGGTCCGGCTGAGGAGGGTCTTCTCAAACAACACGGTCGCCCTTTTCGACCCGTTCCTCCTCCTTGACAACTTCGGCTCAGACGACCCCGACGACTACGTCAGGGGGTTCCCCTGGCACCCTCACCGGGGTATCGAAACGGTCACGTACATGCTCGAAGGGGAGGTCGAGCACGGAGACAGCATGGGGAACAGCGGGGTCATCCGTTCCGGGGACATCCAGTGGATGACGGCCGGGTGCGGCCTCATCCACCAAGAGATGCCGAAGAAGTACGACGGAACGATGCGGGGGTTTCAGCTCTGGGTGAACCTGCCCGCGAAGAGCAAAATGATCTCTCCGAAGTACCGTGGGATAACCGGAGACCAGGTCCCGACCCTGAAGGAGGGCAGGGCCGAAATCAAGGTCGTGGCGGGGAAGGTAGGGGGAGTGAAGGGCCCGGTCAGCGACCTTGCGGTGGATGTAGAGTACTTCGACGTGAAGCTGGCCGCCGGGGGCTCCTTCGAGCGCCCCGCGGAATCCACAACGTTCGCGCATGTGATTGAGGGATCGGGCTCCACCGCTGGCATGCGTGTCAAGGCTAATCAGTGTGCGCTGTTCGACGAAGGGGGCGAAGTCAGGATCGTGACTGATGAAGGAATCCGTTTCCTCTTCGTGTCGGGCAAGCCACTCGAGGAGCCGGTGGCTTGGGGAGGGCCCATCGTGATGAACACTCAGGAGGAGCTGGAGGAGGCCTTCCGTGAGCTGAGTGAAGGCACCTTCATCAAAGAGGCAAAGGGCGGCGTGGCAAAGGCTTGAGCGAACCCAGCCGAAGGTGGGACGAAAAGGAAGCCCATCTTGACGCTGGCTCGTATGGACAACGCTATGGTAATGCCAAATGCCAATGTTCTGTTTGTGGGCATACATATGTCTACGAATGTGCGATGCGGCAATGTTCCTTTTGTGCGTCTGGCTGAGCTTAGCGGAGTAGCCACAAGACAATTACCGCAGCCACGGCGGTGGTCAGTACGCCCAGACCAGCGACCAGCCTCCAGTTCGTACGGCCCCTCTTTCCCGGGCGGGAACCCCACTGGTAGGGTCTACA
>JBEKZX010000117.1:0-3303 GCA_049509455.1 Conexivisphaerales archaeon | reverse complement strand
CGAAGAGGAGACCGTCTACTCCGAAATGACCTTCGACGATAGGAAGGTGATCGTTGTCAGGGCCGAGGGCCCCGGAGGCACCGTAGGCAGGCCCGGCGAAGCAATCGAGAAGCTGCTGCAGCTCTATCCGGACGTCTCCATGGTGGTCACCGTCGACGCAGCGCTCAAACTCGAAGGGGAGAAGTCAGGCGAGATCGCGGAGGGAATTGGGGCTGCCATCGGCGGACCGGGCGTCGATAGGTACAGGATCGAGGAAGCGGCCACCAAGAACAAGGTTCCGATGTATGCCCTCGTGGTCAAGATGTCGGAGAAGGAGGCCATCACCGGAATGAAGGACGATATTCGCAACGCCACCGAGGCCGTACTTTCGAGGATAAAGAAGCTGTTGGACGAAAAGACTAAGCCCAATGCCACCGTGCTCCTTGCGGGCATTGGTAACACAATAGGGATCAGCTAGTCGGCCAGACGACGCCGTCCGGCGCAGCAGTGCCAAAGGGAATCGTCCACTAACTATGGTTTGAGAGAGCTTTGGCCACCCTGACCCAAGCCTCGGACGCGTTCGCCGGGTTGTAGCCTCCTCCCCCGAGGGCCAAGAGGCGGCCGTCGCAGTACCGGTGGCTGATTTCCGCCAACCTCTTCGCCGCGAATTCGTGCGAAGCTGCGGTGAGCTCGAGGTGGCCGAGCGGATCGCCCGCAAGGCTGTCGGCCCCACATTGGAGTATAACCAGTTGAGGCCGGGCGGTCTCCGCTAGCGCCATCACCCTTCGGAAGGCATCTCTGAAGGTTTCGTCGGACGCGCCAGGTTGCAACTCGATGTTGAGTTTGGTTCCCTTCGCGACCCCCCGACCGGACTCGTTGGCCAGGCCGCTCCCCGGATAGATGAACCTCCCGTCCTCATGGATGTCGCCGATGAAAACGTCCGGATCCTCCTCGTAGGAGTAGTAGACGCCGTCTCCGTGATGGACGTCGATGTCAACGTAGAGTATCGGGGAGAGGTGGAGCTGTTCCTTTGCCGTTTCGATGGCCACGCCTATGTCATTAAAGATGCAGAAGCCCGCAGAGGCGTTCCTGCGAGCATGATGGAGGCCTCCTACCGGGTTGAAGCCGTGGACGATTTCACCGTCCGCCAATAGCTCGAGGAGCGCCAGCGTGCTTCCTACCGAGTACGATGCGGCTTCGAACATCCCCTTGAATGCTGGCGTGTCTCCTCCGTCCAGCAACCCAACGCCGCGCCGGGAAAGGTCCTTGACGAGGCCTATGTGGCCGGCAGTGTGGAAGCGGCCTATCTCGCTCTCGGAGGCGAGCCGAGGGGGGAGTCTTGCGAACGGGCCGTTGCCCTGGAGCCCCTCGCTTTCGATTCGTGCGAAGAACTGCCGCACCCTGTCGCTGTTCATGGGATGCCCATCGGGGAAGGAGTAGTGAAAGAGCTCGTCCCCGACTATGATGCCCGTCTTGCAGGTCAGGCCCGGGCACTACCTCTTGTAGCCGATCTTCCTGAGGAAACCTCGCCTGTCCTCGATGTCCTTCTGGCCTTCGATCCCCTTGGGGCTGGCGCCGTCGACGACGCCCAGGATCCCTCTGCCCTGCTCGGTCATGGCCACTATCACCTCAACCGAGTTCGCCGTAGCGCAGTACACACCTACGACCTCCTCCACCGCCTTGACTCTGTTGAGCACGCTGATTGGAAACGCATCTTTCATCGCGATGACAAAGGAATGGCCGGCGCCTATCCTCTTGGCCACGCCGGCGGCCTCCTCCTTTAAGGCCTCGTCGTTGCCTTCCACGCGTATAAGAGCAGGGCCACTGGACTCGCAGAAGGCGATGCCGAACCTGATGGAGGAGGAAGAAGTTATCAAAGCCTCGTAGAGGTCTTCGACGGTCTTAATGAAATGCGACTGTCCAATTATGATATTATAACCCTTCGGCAGGACAGCTACGGAATCCAGCTCCAACATCCCATCGAGCTCCGCCTCTTCTATCCGTCCTCTTCTATTAGCCTTTGCTGAGCAGACGCCTGTTTCACATGGCTTAGCAGCAGGTCGGCCCTTTCCTTGAGCTCGCGCTCCTCGATCTTGATCTTGATAGATGAGGCGGCCAGCTCCAACCGTGGGTCCTTGGAGGCGGACTTCTCAGACAGGAACCAGTCCAGATATAACATGGCGTCGAAGGGCTTCATATCGGCTAGGAGGCCGTTCACCTTCAAGTTCATCACGAAGGCCTCGGATTCGGGCGTCCCCGCTGAAAGCTTCAGGGCGCGTCTTTTCGCCGCTGACTCGGTGGCCGCGTCGAAGTCCAGGACCGTGGCCACGGGGTTCAGGGATGCAGAGGTCTTCATCTGCTCGACTAGATGCGAGGGGTGCGGGACGATGCCTCTGAGGAGAAGCACCGCTTCGGAATACCTTGCGGTCGCGGCGAGGAGGTTAAGCGTGGCCTGGTAGGGCCTGCCGTTGGCCTGGCTACTATAGACGATGCCAAGGTGCTTTATAGTAGTCGTCAACCGCCTCATGGCGGTCGCAAAGAGCAGCTTCCTCATTCTCCTATCACCGACGCTGGCCTTGAGACTCGAGAAGGACCACCTGTCATCCCTCACCACCTGAAGGGTCTCGCTCCCGAGATAGAGCTGAGACATACTCGTCATGGGGATGATCTGGTAGTACTTCCCCCCTGCGACGGTCCAGGGCCGACCAACGGCCGGATACGCGGCTACGTTGACCTCACAGTATGGCCTTGCCATCTTAGCGGCGGCGCATCCGACGATCGCCAGGCTCGCGTCTGGATGCTTCATCCGGATCCTTTCCACGATATCGATGGGCAGCGGCGGTTGCAAGGTCTCTCGAGGGATGGCTACGTTAAGCCTGCTTCGCTATTTAAGAAGTATGCAGAGGTGGTCATCAAGAGACGGGTGGACGTCTTGACTATACCGGTCAAAATGGTCAAAGGCAAAGTAGTCAATGCGGTCAAGAAGAACAAAACGGTCAGACCGGTCAGACCGGTTAAATGCTTTCCCTGGGTATACGACATGTAGGCCCCACGCGGCAGGCTACCCTCAATATCCCCCACCATCTCCCGTGCTGGACCCGGGACTGGAACCAAATACTCCGACGTTGCTTGGACCCTTGGCCTGGCCGTAGTGGGGGCTTCGGTCAGATTCTTCGGACGAACTCGCCTTCTTGTCTTGCTGCGACATCCCTGACAACCTTCCGGTCGAATCCCTTGGTGAATCCACCAGGGCTATTGAACCTAGAATGCGACAGCAGGAATCGACTAGTCAATCGACCGACAACCCGACAGCACCGCCTAACA
>JBEKZX010000116.1:0-3359 GCA_049509455.1 Conexivisphaerales archaeon | reverse complement strand
GAAGGGATGGACCCGAAGCACATTGATCTCTCTCAGCTATCGAGCAACATGAAAAGGAAGTTCGCCTGCGGCGGCACGGCCAAGGACGGGGTCATATTGCTTCAAGGAGACCACAGGGACGAAGTGAAGGATTACCTGCAGACGCAGGGTTTCGGCGCCGACAGCATAGAAGTACAGTAGAACGTGGATCCTCCTTTAACCACTAGCTCTTAGGCCCATCATTTATGATGCGTTCGATTTAAAAGGGAGATAGACGGTGTCACCGAAGCCAGGCGAAAGGCTGCGTCAGACAGGCCAGTGATCAAGCGAAGGTTCTTCACGACGAAACTCTGTCCCAACTGCCTGAGCGAAGTGCAGCCCCTGGATAAGTTGAGCGGATGGGTCACTCCGGAGACATACACATGTAGCAAGTGTGGATATGTTGGCAGCGTAGCCCTGGAGAAGATCGAAGACGAACCAGAAAAGTGACGATTTCGGGAAGGGCCTCCTCTTCTTCGTGGCGATCATGGGCCTGGCCCTGATCTTCCTGGCCTTCCTTTCGCTCCCTTTCGGCGCCTACGCGTTCTTCAGCAACCAGCTGAACGGGACCCCTGCAGCCACGACCCCGCTGGTGCTCTGGGTGTTCGTCTTCGGGGCGCAGTTCACGTTCACTGGCATCTTCAGCCTCGGGGCAACCTTCTTCTTCGTCTGGGCAGTCTACGTCTCGCTGTTCGTCCTCATGGTTAAGGGGCCATGGTATAACCTCGTCAGGGCGCTGCGAAGGGTAGCGACCGACGGGACGCTCGCCATCTACTCCAGCGGGGCGCTGACGTGGTCCTTCGTGTTCCCTGTGATTCTCCTCTTGGCGGTCTACATAGATAATCTCTTAACCACCGCAGGCGTCCCGGTCGGTTCCCTCTCCACGGTCGACGCTCGCTATGCGTTCTGGCTGAACGCCTACGCCCCGCTGGTGGAGGAGGTGGGATTCAGAGTCACTATCATTGGCTTCGTGGCTGTCATCATCGCCTACCGAGTCGGGGGAGGCTGGGGGAGCCTCCGCGCCCTCTGGCATCCTTCAAGGACCCTGGGCTCTCTCAAGGTCGAGTCGTGGAAGCAGGAAGGGATCTATGCGGCGGCGGTGCTAAGTGCCGCGATCTTCGGCGTTCAGCACGTCATCGGAGGCTGGGGCATAGGGAAGCTCCTCAGCGCCTTCGTCGTAGGGCTGGCATTCGGCATCGTCTACTTTACTCATGGCCTTCCCGTGGCCGTCATGCTGCACTGGGGATTCGACTACTTCGAGTACTCCCTGTTCTATTTCGACCAGGTCAGAGGGCTTCCCGCAATGACCTCAGAGTTCACTTCTCTTTCATCGCTCCAGTATGCGGAATTCTATGCCGACACCCTAGTGTACATCATTGCTTTCGCCCTCCTCGCGCTATCCTTGTATATGATAGGGAAGGCGGTGATAGAGAGAAGGCGCGCTTCGCGGGCCACCGTGGTCGTCCAGCCTCAGCAAGCCTGATGGCATGCTATCGAAAGACTTAGGTGCGCCTATCGATCGTCTTCCCAAGCCTTCCTGGTGACCGCTGTTTTCTGGCGTGCGAACTCGGAGAACGCAGCCATAGACGAGCGTGCGACCGCAGAGAAGATCGGCCGGCACCAAGTATAAAGAGGTCAAATGGCGTATGCCCGAGAGTGACTGTCCGTGTGCGTAATCGGAGAAGACGAATTCCTCAAGCTGCAAACTAAGCTGAAAGTCATCTACCCCTTCAACGAAGCCCTGCTGGACGGAGACGGCTATGTCCTCACGGTGAAAGAGGACGTCACCATGAACTACCTCGAGCACCACAACCTCCTCTCCAACGAGGTGGTGTTCGTCCCTCCGTCGTACGTCGCACACCTGACGGCCAAGAGCATTTTTGGTAGGATGGGCCTCTCGTTCCTGAACGCCGCGAAGGTGCACAGCGGCTACGTCGGCAGGCTGATTCTGGAGGCGGTGAACCTGAACAACGCCCGACGGCCCATAACGATCAGGAAGAGCGACCCGTTCATGCATTTCGAGCTGGACACTCGGTTAGGAACCCCTGCTCCCTACACAGGTAGGTATACCTTCCAATACATGGTCGACGAAGAGGTCAAGATGTACCTGGGCCTCATCGGCAAGGAATTCCCTGACCTCTATGATGAAAAGAAACTCCGTCAGCTGGCTGAGTCCAGGGTCATGACTTCCGCTATGGTCTCCTTCTAGGAAACCGTGGGCTCCTGTATCTTCAGCGCTGTCTTGAGGCCCTTGTACCTGTTCCTTATCGTCACTTCCGTGACTCCCGCGGCTTCGGCGATGTCCTTCTGAGTCTTGTTCTCTCCCTCGAGGACGCAGGCAACGTAAAGCGCTGCAGCGGCTAGCCCCATTGGGTCCTTCCCCGCGCTGGTCCTTGACTCTATGGCTCTCTTCAAGATGTCCACCGCTCTGCGTTTGGTCCTCTCCGTCAGCCCCGCCTTGCTGGCTATCCTCGAAACGCATTTGACCGGGTCCATAATGGGCATTCGAAGGTCCAACTCGCGAAGCAGAAGTCTGTAACATCGAGCGATGTCCTTCTTCTTGACGCTACTGGCAGCGGCCACGTCTTTGAGGGTCCTAGGCGTCTCGGTAACCCTGCACGCCGCGTAGACGGAAGCGGCGATCAGAGCACTAATGCTCCTACCCCTCACGAGACCCTTTTCCAGAGCCTTCCTGTAGGTGTAGGCAGACCTCTCCACGACGACGTCGGAGATGTTCAGCTTGTCGGCCAGCCTGTCCAGCTCGCTGAAAGCCTGTCGCAGGTTCCTGTCTACTGGTTCATGGACCTGGCTCCTACCGTCCCACGTCCGAAGCCTCTCCATGGCCGTGCGAACGCTGCCGGCCAGCGTCTTGCCCGACGCGTCCCTGTCCTCCGGGCCGATGACTGTGGCCAAGCCCATGTCATGCATGGCGAGCGACGTAGGGATGCCCACCCTGCTCCTGTCCTCCTTCTCCTCCTTCGAGAAGGCCCTCCATTCGGGGCCCGTCTCTTCGATGCGCTCTTTGACCACGAAACCGCAGAAACTGCACACCATCTCTCCTGTGGCCGAATCGATGACCATGGGCCGTCTGCCGCACCTAGGGCACCGCTCGGGCTGAGCGTTCTGGTCGGTGGGAAACTGCTCTCTTCTTGAGGACATACGAATCACCAAAAAGCTTTTAGCACCCTATAACCTTAAATGGGTTATATTTAAACGCTATGTTAGGCGGTGCTGTCGGGTTGTCGGTCGATTGACTAGTCGATTCCTGCTGTCGCATTCTAGGTTCAATAGCCCTGGTGGATTCACCAAGGGATTCGACCGGAAGGTTGTCAGGGATGTCG
>JBEKZX010000115.1:0-3555 GCA_049509455.1 Conexivisphaerales archaeon | reverse complement strand
GCCATCGTGGTAGTCGTTGCGGTACTCCTACTGATCACTTGGATTGGGTACAACTTGTTCACCGAGCCTCCGCCACCTGTTCCCAACTCTCCTCTCAAACCAGAAGACCTGCAGCCTGAGACGATAGAACCTGGAATAGCGTCCGGGGCCCCTAACATTCGGAGCGAGTTCTCCGTGATCACCGAGTGCGAAGTGGGAGAGGGCACGGTGCTGAGAGACCACCTGAACTTGTACAAGTGCCGGATTGGCAGGAACTGCAAGATCGAATCTTTCGTCTATATCGAAGAGGGAGTCTCCATCGGGGACAACTGCAAGGTGAAGCCCCACACTTTCATCCCTTCTGGCGTCGTCATAGGAAACGACGTTTTCATCGGGCCGGGGGTCGTCTTCACGAACGACAAGCACCCTCGGGCAGTTGGAGACTGGACCATGGGTCGGACTGTGGTCGAAGACGGGGCATCGATCGGAGCAGGGACGGTGATCCTTCCCGGTGTCACAATAGGCAGGAACGCCGTGGTTGGAGCTGGTTCAGTCGTGACCAAAGATGTGCCTAGCGGCAGCATCGTCTATGGAAATCCTTCGCGAACTCAAGGGAAGAGTTGATCAGCTCTAGTTCGGCCCGCGTGGCATCTGCGACGGTGGCCAAGACGGGAGTGGTGATTCCGGTCTATGGGGAGGACGACTCGATATGCCCTCTCCTTGGCGCCTTCCCACGAGGTCTGGTTGACACGATATGCCTCGTCGTAGACGCGCCCGACGCCCAACTCATGCCTAGGTTGAGGGAGGCGGCCCTGCAGGCACGTACTAGAGTCCACATCATCAAGAACGCCCGCCGAACGGGAATCGGCCATTCCATCAGACAAGGGCTCGAATATCTGATGACTAGTGGACATGCGTTCGTCATCATAATGGCCGGGAACGGGAAAGACGATCCACGCGAGATACGAAGGTTGCTTGATCCTCTGACGAGCGGTGAGTCTGACTACGTTCAAGGGTCCAGGTATCTCCTAGGCGGCGGGAGCAGCAACATGCCGCACACGAGGGTCATTTTCAATCGACTTTACCCCTTCCTTTGGACGCTGCTCGTGGGGAGGAGATGCACTGACGTCACCAACGGCTTCAGGGGATACAGAATGGAGATCCTTCATGACCCGAAGATAAACCTACGCCAGGCGTGGCTGGACGGGTACGCCCTCGAGTACTACCTGCACTACAAGGCCATCGTGTTGGGCTACAGGGTCAAGGAGGTGCCGACCATCAAGTCGTACCCGTTCGGGCATGAAGAGGGATACTCCAAGATTCAACCCCTCAAGGACTGGTGGCCCATCCTCTCGCCGCTCATTCTGCTGTTCTTCGGGGTCAGACGGTGACGCACACAACCTCAATCTTGGCAAGCGAGGGATAGCGGACTGGGAAAGCGCGTCATCGCCCTGTTGGCAAAGGAATACGCAACAGATACGCGTGTGAGGAACGAAGCTGAGTCTCTAGTGGGTGCGGGATACGATGTCACCGTGCTCTCATGGGACCGTATGGGCGACCAGCCGCATGGCAGAGTCGTGAACGGGGTGAAAGTGGTCAGCCTGAAGCTCGCAAGGGGTTCCGAGTTCTCGAAGGTCTCTTATGCCTTTTCGGCGTTGCTGCTCCAACTATACTGTGTCTACTGGGTGCTGCGAAACGTGCGGGGAGCATGCATAGTCCACGCCAACGACTTCAACACGCTCTCTGCGGGGGCTCTTCTGAAGGTGATTCGTGCAGGTCGCCTGAAGCTGGTGTATGACTGCCACGAGTTGACTCCGAGCGCATACTCTGAATGGTACGGGCCCATGGTAGGTTCCTTCTCGGCTTCCCTGGAGAGGAACCTGCTTAGACGCGCGGATTGGGTGCTGACCGTGAGTCCCCCAATCCGGGGTTATCTCGCGGCTTACTCGAAAGCCCCTGTTACCGTGATTTACAACACGATTAGAGCTTCGTCAGTCCCTGAGCAGGAAAAGAGCTGGTGGAAGAGCCAGCTACACCTCGACGGGTTCGTCGTCTCATACGTCGGGATGCTCCGCCAGGATGTCTGTCTTGACCTTCTGGTTGAAGCGGCCCGTTCGGTGAAGCGTCTCGGACTCGATATCCGGTTCGTAATAGTGGGATACGGTCCGGACATGGACAGAATCAGGGCACTCGCCTCCGGGCTGGAAGGATACGTGAAGTTCGTGCCGAGGGTTCCCCATTCCGTCGCACTGGGCTACGTCAGGGCCAGCGATATCTCCTACGCCGTATACGGCAACTCCGCGAGGCACACCCGACAGGTCGCCGACGGTATCGCTCTGGCGGACCTGAACACGATGGTCGCGATGCCTTGGAAGGTCTTCGAAGCCATGGCCTGTGGAACCAGCGTCATGGTTATGGGTGGCACCTACACGTGGAGATTCGTAGAGGAGCTCGGGTTCGGTCTCGCAGTGAAGGCGGAGGACTCCTCTGAAATAGTCGAACAGCTGCGTTGGGCGCTTGAGAACCGAGAAGAGCTTGGGCTCGCTGCCGAGGCCGCTCGCGGGCACTTCTTTAAGGATTTCAACTGGGAAGCGATGTCAGTCCATCTCAGTGCTGCCTATGATCAGCTATCGCGAACCTGTTAGCCAGTGTGGGAACCACCAGCCAGGCGGCTCTCGGCTGATATCACACTTGAGTACCCAGAGCGTCCGACGATCAGTCTAGGCTTGTGGGAAGACCAGTGCCGCGGAGGCTAACCTACATGCATTCTGGGTTCTCGCCTTTCGATAGCTTATTTGTAGATATGCTATCTGAACACTTCGACGTGACCTACCTTACTATTAACCCTCATCCAATCGTGCGATTCAAAGCGGTTGAGCCTACTGTGGTCAAATCGCCGCTGGCCTTCGCGTTCGGTTCGGCAACCATGAGGCCATTGGATTACTTGGTATCTTGGCCTTCTCTAAGATCCGCAATCCTCCGTTCAAAGCCTGATGTGATAGTGGGATGCTATGCAACGACCTATGGTTTCCTTGCAGCCTTGTCAGGTTTCAGACCTTTCGTCCTCATGGTCTATGGCTCTGATGTGCTCGTTGATCCCTTAGATAGCGTCAAATCCAGAGCTGTCAGATATGCGATATCCCATGCCGACCTTATCGTCGTCGATTCAAAGGCGGAATCTGGTGCCACTATTGCATTGGGTGGGGATTCCCGAAAGTTTTTCAGTTTACCTTGGATTGACCTCGAATGGGTCTCTAGGATCGGGAGTCAGCGTGGTTTGGCCTCCCATGGCCCTTCCGGACCAGCGGGCAAACCCATGCTCTTATGCGTGAGATACCACGAGCCAGTGTATAATGTCGCTTTGGTAGTACGAGCATTTTCCACAGTGAGGAGCAAGTATCCGAACGCTGTACTGGTCTTGGCTGGGCATGGTTCACTGACTTCGA
This sequence comes from Conexivisphaerales archaeon, assembly GCA_049509455.1. Taxonomy (GTDB): domain Archaea; phylum Thermoproteota; class Nitrososphaeria; order Conexivisphaerales; family DTJL01; genus DATKKG01. Next base: position 130 of record JBEKZX010000115.1, on the reverse strand, counting down.
GCCTCCAAAAACTGGTGAACGAACTTGGTCTGAACGATGCCGTGCTTTTCACGGGTCTACTGCCAAGACGAGAGGTAATCGCACTCCTTGACCAAGCTGACATCTATGTATCTGCTTCGTTCTCTGATGG
>JBEKZX010000114.1:0-3873 GCA_049509455.1 Conexivisphaerales archaeon | reverse complement strand
GAGATGGACTCTGCGATCGCAGCGGCGAAGGACGAAGAGCAGAAGGTCTTGTCAGGACTGGGCGACCTTAACGCTTCATATTTCGGCTCGAAGTTGGGCCCTCTGCGGAGTCGACGAATGAAGCTGACTTCAGATCTGGACGAGGAACAGGCGTCCATCGCGAGGATCAAAGCGGAATCGAGGCCTGGCGGCTTCCTTAGCAGGATCCTAGGTCAGAGGCCTCCGTCGACCACAGAGAACGAGGCCCACGTCGCCGGCTTGCAGGTGGAACTGGACGACGTGAGCGCGAAGATTGCTTCACTCGAAGAGGAAGAGTCCAGATACAGGGAGGGCAAGAAGGCGCTGTCCCTCGCCGTCGGCAAGGTCGCCGATCTTGAGACGGCGAAGACGGTGAGGCTGCAGCTCGCGCCCGAGCGCGAAGAAGCCACGAGAAGGCTCGCCGAAGAGATATCGAAGATGCTCTCCCCGCCGCCTTCGTCCTCTTCATAGCCACCTTTGGGCTTTCAGGGCTAGGACGCCGCAACGAGTTAAATACGTCTTCCATTCGCCTTAGTGTCGTCATCTCAGGTGGTGGACGTTGGCCAACTGGCTGCTCGGCGTTCTTCTCGGGGTCATTCAAGGGATTAGCGAATGGCTTCCGATAAGCAGCAAGACCCAGATCATCATAGCGTCCACTTTCCTTTTCGGCCTTGACTTCCAGAACGCCTACTCCCTCGGTCTCTTTCTCGAGGCGGGCACCTTCCTGGCCGCCCTGTTCTATTTCCGGGACGAGGTCTTCAAGGTCCTCAAGGCCCTGGTGGGAAGGGGCGACGAGGAAGGGAAGGCGCTGTTGAAGTTCCTTCTCGTTGCCACCGTGATAACCGGCTTCCTGGGCGTCGGCATCTACCTCGTCGTCTCAGAATCCACCACCAGCCCGGTGATCGGCATCCCCATGGTCCTCCTCGGGGTGGTCCTGCTGGCGGACGCCGCGCTCATCAGGTTCGCCCGGAACCGCCGCGTCCCCACGAAGGGCATCGTAGACCTCACCCTGTTGGACGACATCCTGATTGGGTTGGCCCAAGGCCTCTCCGCCCTCCCGGGGGTCAGCAGGTCCGGCACCACGGTGTCGGCAATGCTCCTCTTGGGCGTCAAGCCTGAAGAGTCCTTCAGGTTGTCGTTTCTTGCCCTCATCCCAGCCTCGGTGGGCGCCGCGCTCGTCGCGGTGCTCTTCTCCCACGGCGGACTGGGGTCCGTGGTGGCTACCGTGTCCGCCCCTGTCATCGTAGTGGCCATCGTGACGGCATCGCTGGTGAGCCTTCTCCTGATCAGGGTCCTACTCCGCTTTGCGGCAAGCAGCAGGATAAGCATCTTGGTTCTGGTCTTGGGCCTCATCGCCATATTCAGCGGCATCACAAGCCTGCTTTCGGGCTTCGGCTGAGGCGACTCGCTCCCAGGATTCAACCCGGGTTACCTCCGGTAGGCCTTGAGGGAATCAAAAGACGGCGGACAACCAAATCAGAGAGTGGCGGCTAGGCAGTCTTAGCCGCTAGCATCCTTTCGCCGCACAGCAGGCGAAACCGACGGAGGCGCAGCTCCGGCGGGAAGCAGGATGCCACGAACCTCTCGTCCGGCTTCCCCTTTGCTCGCGCTGCAATATCACGGCCCGCGTGCCGGGCATGGAGTGTCACGGGTGGCCGCCTTCATAGCTTCTGGGGAGACGGATGAGCTGGACCCCGGATAAGACATTCACTAGCGAAGGGGGCTAATTTATATAGCCCAGCCTTTGCGCTTCTTTCTTGAGTTGTCCATAGCCTCCCTAGAGGCGGTCGGGCTTTCCAAGAACTACGGCTCCTTCACCGCCCTCTCTGACCTGAACCTCAAGATTGAGGGATCGAAATGCGTCGGGTTCCTGGGGCCCAATGGCGCCGGGAAGACCACTACGCTGAAGATCTTCGCCGACCTGATATCGCCCAGCAGCGGCCGAGCGCTCATCAATGGAACGGATGTCCATAAGAACAAGCGGCTTGCGCTCTCCTCCTGCGGCACTCTGGTGGAGACACCCGAGATCTATCCCGCTCTGACGCCCAGGAAGGCCCTGATGATGATCGCGGAGCTCAGGGGCATCCCGAATGCGGACCGAAAACGGCGGATCGAGGAGAGCCTGGCTGAGGTCAAGATGGAGGAATGGGCCGATAAGCGCGTCGGCAAGTTCTCCAAGGGAATGAAGCAGAGGATCAACGTTGCCTCGGCCATACTCAGCGATCCAGAAATCGTGATCCTTGACGAACCCACTATGGGCCTCGATCCGCGCGGCATGAGCGAAGTCAGGGACATCGTGAAGTCGCTCAAGAAGAAGGGCAAGCTAGTCTTCATGAGCTCCCATCTCCTTAGCGAGGCCACGGAGATATGCGACGAAGTGGCCATGATCGATCACGGCAAGCTCCTTGTCTACGACACCTTGGCGAACGTTTCCTCGCGGTTCTCCTCCAGCGGAAACCTGGTGGACGTGACCCTGGCCCGCAGCGCTGACCTGGAGAAGCTGAAGGCCCAGATTTCGGCCCTGCAGGGCGTCTCCTCGGTGGAGAGCATCGACACCCTGAACTTCAGAATCGGAATAGCGGGCGGCGTCGAGACGCAGGAGCGGCTCCTCAGCGACCTCGTCTCCCTCAAGATCGGTGTAATTAGCTACAGGGAAGCCTCCCTAGCGTTGGAGGATGCGTACCTGAACCTGATCAAGGACACAGTGTGATGGTAAATGACACAATCAACCAAGGTCACCCGCAGTAGCCTTCCCTCGAGCGGCTCGCAGCTGATCACGGTAGCCAAGTACGAGTTCAGAAACTACTTCGGTTCCAGGAGGTTCTACGTCCTCCTCGCCATAGCTCTCATAGTAAGCGCCCTTCTCACTTACGTAGTGGCGGTCCGAAGGCCCACCTCCTTCCTCGACAACAGCTTGGACTTCTATTCCAGCTGGTGGGGGAGGATCGCCGGGCTGATGGTGATCCTGTCGGGCATCTTCTTCGGAGGAGACGCCATTTCCGCGGAGTTCCAGAACAGGACCGGTTACTTCCTGGTCCCTAACCCGGTCAGGAGGTCTTCCATCTACGTCGGCAAATGGATTTCAGCGTTCTTGGCCGCCGTTATTATACTGGCCATAACCCTCGCCATAACGATAGCGAACGCGTTCTACTACTTCGGCCCCACCATTCCCAACCAACTAGTTCTGTCCGTAGCGTTCTCTTTCATCTACCTGGCCTCTGTGATGGGTGTCACTTTTATGTTCAGTTCCCTCTTCAAGAGTAGCTCCTACTCCATCCTCGTCTCGGCCATCCTCTACCTGTTCGTCTTCTCCCTCGTCGAGGAGCTTGTGTCCACCATCGTGCAGATAGAGCCCTGGTTCATACCGACTTACGGCGCCTCGATCATCGCCAACGTCATGACGGTGCCCTTCCCGGCGCACGTGGTAACAGAAGCAATCAGCAAGAGAATAAGCCTTACTATCTATACTGCTACAATCCCTGAGGGCCTCGAAGTTCTGCTGGGCTACTGCTTGATAAGCGCCATCCTCGGGCTGGTGCTCTTCGAGAAGAAGGACTTCACCTAAGAAATCGATGAAGCGGCAGGGGCAGGGCTCCGCCGCATCGTACGAACGCTTATATCCGTTTCCCCTCGGAAGCAGAGCCGGCCTTGAAGATAGGCTTGGCAGCGAAAGGTTCCTCCGATTACCGGCTGCTGGAGAAGATGGCTATCCGGGCGGACGAGCTGGGCTATGACTCGTTCCTGGTCACGGACCACTTCATGACACCGTCATCGAACAGGAACATCGACGCATGGACCTTCTTGCCGTACCTGGCCGCGAAGACCAGGAGGATCAAGCTGGGGACCTGCGTGACC
>JBEKZX010000113.1:0-3891 GCA_049509455.1 Conexivisphaerales archaeon | reverse complement strand
TAGTGTTCTCGGGGCTGGTCGAAGCGGGGAGAAAGGACTTGAAAGGAGTGATATTCAAGGCGAACCAGAAGGCGAGGGATCTCTCCTCCCACGACATCCACTCGTTCCCGTCCTACTCGGAGACCCATTCCCTCCTCAACGACTGCATTCAGATCCTGAAGGTCTACAAGTCTTATGTCGAGGCGAAAAAGACGGCCCAGGTGAAGGCATGAGCGAGGCAAGGGATTCAAAGCCCAAGGAAACTATGAAAGAAAAGGCGAAGCGTGAATATCTATACTTCAAGGTAGGCTGGTGGCACATCGGCCTTGCGCTCCCATTCTTCACTTTTCTTCCCATCTTCATTGTGGCCAAGGTTCCATTAGTGGTCTCGGACCTGCGAAATGGGACTACTTTCCTTCTGGCGGCCGCAGGGATTCTGATTGGATTCGTGTGGCAGAGCAACCTGAGTCTTGGTATCGAATTCAACCGCCTCCTGGGCAAGACGGACGAGGCTTTCGTAGACCAGTTTTGGAATGAGATGAGGGAGACATTGCCTTCCATCTATCTGAATTACGGGTCGCTGGTCGTAGCTCTGTTCTCAAACTACTTCTTCCTCAAGGGCGACACCATAACCTCCGACAACCCACTCTTCCTGATCAACGTGATCATCTTCGGAGTCCTCGCCGAAGGGCTTGGGAGGGCCGCGTTGATTCATTACAACGGTCTCGGAAGCATGAAGGCAGCAGTCGTGAAGAACCGGAAGACTGAAGCCTTTCAGTATGCCTTGGATTACCTCCTTAGAACATCACGAGAGAAAGACCCAAAGAAGAACTGGCAAATGGTGGAGAAGTTTGCAGAGGTCCTAGACGGAGCCTTTTCGGGAGACGAAGAGAGTCAGAAGAAAGCTGATGAGGGTGAGCCGACTCCCAAGTCCGAAGCCAAGGTCGATTCGTAACGCTTAAACCATTACGAAGACTCAATGCACAGAAGGACACATGTCTTCCGTCTCCGACCTAAAGGGCTCCCTCTCCGAAGGTATGGGCCTGATCTTGGGTGCTGGAGCTGTCATGTTCTTCCTCTTCCCGGTCGACTGGGTGCGGCTGGCCGACAACCTGAACGACACCCGCATGAATGCATCTTGGCCCCTGGGTCCCATCACTAGTGCCATGAACTGGACGGGCCAGGTCAGAGATCTGAGATTCCTGTCGTCGGGAGACTTGTTACTACTTCTCTATTTTGGGTTGGCCCTCCTTGCCTTGGGTTTCGTTTATTGGGCCGCTTACGACTACGTCAGCTTGGCAAACCAAGGCCTCCTGTGGGTACTCAAGTGGGTGGCAAGGCACACGGGGCTGACGAGACTCTATGTGAAGGCCAAAGGGCTTTGGGCACGGCTGAAAGCCATGCTGAAACAGAAAGAGAAACCCAAGCCGAAACCCCCTAGGAATTTGGAGAGTGAAGAGGAGGGCCTCTTCTACATTTGGCTCAAGCAACTGCGGCTGCTTTACTTCGATCCGGCATACCGAAGTTTCGGATTCGGGCACTTCCTGATAATCGGAGCGATGTGGGCTGGCGAAGTCTCCCTCGTCGGCTGGAGCGTCATCTCCTTTGGCAGCACCAAGTTCTGGGGGGTTTCGACGCTGTTGCTTGCGCTGGTACTTGTGTGCTGGGTTGCCGAGAGGCACTTGCGATTCCAGGTCAGCCTCTGGACCGATCAGACACGAGCTCTGTTCCTACGCATGCTAGATGACCCGGCACAGCGGAGTAAGCTAGTCGAGGGGTTGCTATCCGGAGCCAAGGTGCAGTCGGCTGGGAAGGATGTCGGGGAGGAATGACTGCCTAATCGTAACGCTTAAACCGTTACATCGGCTGTCTCTTTCTTGAATTGGCCGCCCCATATTTCCGCCCTAACACCATCTATTGTGGCGACAGCCGTGACATCCTCAGGAAGTTCCCCAACGAATGCGTCGACCTAATCTACGCTGATCCACCCTTCTTCTCCAACAGGCGGTACGAAGTCATCTGGGGCGACGGGTACGAGCTCAGAGCATTCGAGGACAGGTGGAAGGGAGGAATCAACAACTACGCCGCTTGGCTGATGGAGAGAGTGGGGGAATGCTTCAGGGTCCTCAAGAGGACCGGCTCGATGTACCTCCATCTGGACCACCATGCTTCCCACTACGCCAAGGTCGAGATGGACCGGCTTTTCGGGGAGGAGAACTTCATCAACGAGATAGTGTGGCAGAGGCAGACCGCCAAGCACAGCGACAGCAAGCAAGGAGCGAAGCACTACGGGCGTCTGCATGACGTGATCCTGTTCTATGCGAAGTCGCCCGACTACACCTGGAACCAACAGTACGTTGCTTTCTCAAACGAATACGTGGAGAAGTCCTACAGCTCCGTCGAGCCGAAGACAGGTCGGAAGTACCAGCTGGTCGCAATCGACGGTCCGGGCGGGGCGGCGAAAGGGAACCCAAGATACGAGTTCCTCGGCGTCACGAGATACTGGCGGTACAGCAGAGAGAGGATGGCCGAGCTCTACAAAGAGGGGCGCATCATCCAAACGAAGCCGGGCAACGTTCCCCGCTACAAGATGTATTTAGACGAGATGCTCGGCGTCCCTCTTCAGGACCTGTGGACCGACATCAAGCCAGTCTCGACGTCGAGCGAGAGCCTCGGCTTTCCCACTCAGAAGCCTGAGGCCCTCCTTGAGAGGATCGTGAAGACTTCCAGCAACCCGACGGACATAGTATTGGATCCCTTCTGCGGATGCGGTACAGCTCTCGCAGTTGCCCAGAGGCTCGGCAGGCGGTGGATCGGGGTCGACGTGTCGCCGACCTCCTGTGAGCTGATGATGAAGAGGATGCGGGGATTGAGGGCGTCGCCTCAGCAAGTCGGTATGCCGATGTCGTCGGACGACCTCAGGGCCCTGCAGCCTTTCGACTTTCAGAACTGGGTCATCCAGCGCCTCTTCGGCCGTATCTCCGCCACGAAATCATCGGACATGGGTATCGACGGCTACACCTTCGAAGGCGCCCCCGTCCAGGTCAAGCAGTCCGACGACATCGGAAGGAACGTCGTGGACAACTTCGAAACTGCCATGCGCCGGATGAAGGCAGTCAAGGGCGTCATCGTGGCCTTCAGCTTCGGCAAGGGAGCCTACGAGGAGGCGGCCAGGGCCAAGCTGCACGAAGGGCTGGAGATCGACCTTGTCACCGTCGGGGACCTTCTCAAGGGGGGTAGGGAAGGAGTTCAGGCGCAGTAGGCCGGGAACCGACAGCATAACGGTGCATTAGGGATCACTTCAGCTGTAATGGATACTCACGTTCGCCTGCTCCCCCCACCAGCCTTTCGTAACTCCTCTTATCCAATTTCAGTCCAGCCATCGTGAGGGGTTTCCCCAGAGCGATTGGCGTTCTGTATTCTCTGACATCCTTCAGGACGATCACCAGCAACCGGCTCCCCACAGGCCGAGGACGCCTCTCTTGGTAATCTCTAAGCTCAACCTCGTCGAGGAACAAACGACCTCCGTACCTCAGGAGGAGTTCTCCGATCGAGAACACCAGATCCGTCGATTCGATCGTTCCTTCGCCCACGAGATTCTTAGAACCCCCTGATAGATAGAAGACAAGCTTGACTGACCCGTCAACTTCAGGATTTCGCCTGCCGACGTATTTGCAGAAGACTGTCCTCCCTTCGAGAAATCTCTGATAATGCGGCCGTGAGACGGCGTAGATCAATGCAAAGGCTCGTGTTCCCTGCATACGTCAACATTGAATCCAAGAGCTGGTAATTAACCTTGACCCCAACGGGTTCTGTTGCGTTGACGGCTGATTGCCAGAGTCCAGGGTGTTGTTGCAAGTCGGTTGATAGTTGCCAGGTTCTATGGAGTCAGTAAACCACAAAGAATGGTAA
>JBEKZX010000112.1:0-3901 GCA_049509455.1 Conexivisphaerales archaeon | reverse complement strand
CTGGCCATCCTCCTGAGCCAGCTCTTCGTGCGTGCGGGATCGGCCCCGAAGCGCCTCCTTGAGGACACCATCAAGGAGAAGCTCCCGGCCTGGCGCGTCCAACAGATAATGAACAAGCTCGTGCGCCTGGGCTACCTGGAGGAAGATGGCGACTTCATCAAAGTCGGATGGAGGAGCCGCGTGGAGATCGACAGGGACGAACTCCTCACCTCCATCCTTTCGAAGCGGATAGACGCCAGTGGGCCTTCTACCTAGGGCCCACGAAGCGCTTCAGGTACGTCTTCCTTTCCTCCTCCATCAGGACGAGGAGGAAGTCGTCTTCGTTCCCAGGTGCCCTGGCCAGCATCTCGGCCAGCCGGGCGAGGGCGACGTTGAAGACCTGGGCCTTCACTCCCATGGACCCGAAGGTCGAATTCAGGCGCGAGCTCCGCTCCAGCTCCTTCTTGAGTCTCAGGGTCCCTCTGGAGAGGCTCGTGCGGCTCCGCACCTTCCTTGCGAAGTCCTGCATCTCTCCAAGCTCGCGGTAGGACGATGCCACCCTGTCGGACTTGCACAGGGGACAGGTGACCCTTTCGGGAAGGTCGACGACGTACTTCTCCTCGACGTAGTTCCAGCAGTTGAGGCAGACGAGGGTGGTCCTTCCGTTGAACACCCTCGACCTCGCCGACTCGAGGAGGAGGCGCTTCATCCTCGCAGGGTCCATCACCTCTCCCTTGCGGGACATCTCCTCGAGCCCTATCATCGCTAGTGGGCTGGGCTCGGCCAACAGGCCGAGGAGCGCGACGGATGTCCTGCCCGAGGCGATACTTGCCAAGAGTGCGCTCGTCTCTCGGGAATCCAGGTCCTCCTGGAGGAAGGTCCTCCAGGCCTCTCGGTACGGGAGGGATCCCTTGTAGGTCTCCACGAGCTGCTTTACAAGGGTGCTAGTCAGCTCTGCGTCCCTGGAAAGTACGCCCATCTTGCGGGCGACGTGGACGAACCTCCTCCGGAAGAGGCCCGTGTCCTCGCATGCCGCGGTCACATATGACACGAGGTCGCTCTCCGCCAGATAGCCGAGGGCGTCCTTGACGGATTCACAGGTGAGCGATTTGCCCTCCAGGAATACCCTGTATGCGTCCTGGTTGACGCTGACCGGCTTGCCCAGCACCGAAGAGCACCTGTATGAGAGCAGACGCCCCAGCGTCCTGTTCGCCTTCAGCCCTCTGTGGGTCACCACGATGACGAGATCCTTCCACTGTTCGACCGTGATCGTGGAGTCCGACGGAACGGCCATGCCCATCTTCTGCTGCTGGACGGCGGAGGAAAGGGACCTCCCGAACCCCTCCTCCTTCATCGGATATCTGGCGGCCAGCTCTTCGCAGAGCGCGGGGAGGTGCTTCCCTTCTGACTCTGCTTTCGCTGCGAGGCCCCTGAGGCTCCCGACCTCCATGGCTACCTCGGTGGGCACGGGTATCTCTTCGCCCACCCAGCTCGGGATGGCCCCCATCGGGTCGTCGTCCTCCTCGACGTAGACCTTGGAGTTGTAGATCTGGTTTATCCTCCAAACGCTCCCCCTGAGGATGAACTTCTTCCCGATTTCGCCGTGCTCGGACACGAACTCCTCGTCGAGGAGCCCCACTGCCTCCTTCTTTTCGGTGATGACGGGGTACTGCCGCTGCTCCGGTATCATCGTGAGGTTGTCGAAATAGTACGCGAATAGGCCGCGGTTGTCCGAAGGTCGAGCAATGTCATCACCCGCAGCCCTTGCCAGACGAGGCCTGAGCATAGCCATGTAGTCGACGGCCTCCCTGATGTCCCGCTCGTTCAGTTGGGAGAATGGGAAGCTCCTTCTGAAGAGGGAGAGGGCTTCGCTCGTCTCCAGCCTCCCGGATTCGATGAGCAGACCAGAGAGCTGCTGCACCAGCACGTCGCTGCATTGCGTAGGGATGACGGGCTCTTCGAGGAGCTCCTCCTTGGCTCTCTTCCCTATCACCGCGGCCTCCAGGGCGTCGTCGGCGTCCTGGCAGATGATAACGCACCTGCTGGTCCTCTCCAGAGTGTGGCCGCTCCTCCCGGCACGCTGGATGAGCCGAACGACCTGTCTCGGAGAGTTGTACTGGATGACCAAATTCAACAGGCCTACGTCGATGCCCAGCTCGAGGCTGCTGGTGCATACGACTGCCTTCAACCGGCCTGATTTCAAATCTTCTTCAGCCTTTGACCTGGAGGCTCGCGATAGGCTTCCGTGGTGGGCTGCGATCGCTATGCGGGGGCTCCACTGCCTTAGCCGGCTGGTCAGGATCTCAGCCTCGGTCCTTGTGTTGGTGAAGATGAGGAGGGGACCCTCTTCTATGAGGCGCAGCATGGTCCTCAGCCTGGCAGCAACGTCGGGATGGCTCATCATCTTGTCAGCCATGGCCGAGTCCTGCTTGCTTGCCTCCGGGTAGAGGACTTCGAACTTGAAGAGCTTGGCCACCGGCGTCTTGACGATGGAGCATTCCCTCCCTGGGCCCACCAGAAAGTTGGCGACCCTCCCGGGATCGCCGACAGTGGCCGAAAGTCCGATGCGCTGGAAGTCCGCCTCAGTGAGCCTTCTGAGGCGCTCAAGGGCGACAGCCAGCTGCGTCCCCCTCTTGTCGGTGGCGAGTTCGTGTATTTCGTCCACCACTACCCAACGCAGGCCCCTCAGGTGCTCCCTGAACACCTTCGCGACGAGGAGAACCTCCAGGGTCTCTGGCGTAGTGATGAGGACGTGCGGAGGCGCCATGGTCTGCGTCCTCCTCTCTGCGGTATCTGTGTCTCCATGCCTGACGGCCAGCCGGATGTCGAGGGTTTTGCACCAACGCGTTATCCTGTCGAGGAGGTCACGGTTTAGAGCCCTGAGCGGGGTGATGTAGAGCAGGAGGACCCCCCGTTTCGACTGCACCGAGCCTCTCACCAAGGTGTCTAAGATGGGGAGGATAGCAGCCTCCGTTTTGCCGGAGCCCGTGGGGGAGACGACCAAGGTGTTCTTGCCGGAAGAGATTAGGGGGATGGCCTCCACCTGAGGCGGCGTTGGCCTAAGGATGTTCCCTTCTATGAGCAGTTCCACTATCGCCGGAGTGAAACCTTTGAATACCCCTTCGACGTCGGCCCTCTTGCTCAATCTAGGCTACTAGGGGCAACCGTCAGCAGGTATAAGTCGATTGGGATGATGCTCTCGCCGCGCCGCCTATGCCTTCTTGATGTCGAAGGAGGGGATCTGCCTGTACTCCTCTTTCAGCTCGGTATAGTGGTGCCAACCTTCCTGGATTAGCTTGAGGTGTTTAGGCTCCACTTCTCCGACGATCCTCGCCGGGTTTCCCATAACGAGGCTACTTGGCGGGATGGAAAGGCCTGACGGAACCACGCTTCCAGCTGCGACAAGGCTGCCTCTCCCCACCCTCGTGTCCTCCAGGACCAGGGCACCTATCCCTATGAGAACTTCATCGTCAATGTAGACCCCTTCCAGAGAGGCGTGATGGCCGACGGTGACCCTCTGGCCTATGAAGGCGGCACTCCGGTCAGGATGGATGACTACCCCTTCCTGGATGTTACTGTCGTTGCCAACCTTTATCGAGGCGTTGTCCCCGCGTAGGACGGCATTGAACCAGACGCTGCTCCCGGAAGCGAGAGTTACGTCGCCGATTAGCAGCGCGGACTGAGCAACCCAGCAGTCCCTACTTAGAATGGGTTTTCGATGCTGGAATTCGACGATGGGCATGAGTCGACAGACTACTCGTCTAGTATTAAAACATCAATCAATCAGCAGGGGCGGCAGTGTTGTCGCATAGTGAACAACACTCCCGAGCACCAGGTCAGCGGGTGACCATGTATGCAGTTTCCTCTGGCGAACAATGGGAATCCTCTGGGCGTTGAGCGTGACTTGGGCGATTGCGTCACC
>JBEKZX010000111.1:0-3948 GCA_049509455.1 Conexivisphaerales archaeon | reverse complement strand
CGATGCCGAACTCGCTCAAGAACTGACGGCAGGCCCCGCACGGATAAGTGAGCTCCTCAAGGTTGGAAACCACCGCCACGGCCGAGAAACTCCTGGAGCCGGCGGAAACGGCCTTGACCGCGGCCGTCCTCTCCGCGCAGATGCTGAGCCCGTACGAGGAGTTCTCCACGTTGCAGCCAGAGAAGACCTGGCCGTCAGAAGTGAGTATGGCTGCGCCGACCTCGACCTTGGAGAATGGAGAGTAGGCCTTCGCGGCAGCCTTGCGAGCTTCTGAAATTAGCGACCGTTCCGTCTTCACGTCCAACTTCTTCATAGCAACCTTCTACCCCGCGCTTCTAATTAACGTGCTAGGCGTGCCACCGTCATATCGCGTCCGCCACCAGCTCTGAAAGGTCCTTGACTACCACCTTGCCCTCTACGCCCTCCGCCTTGACAGCATCTTCCAGCATGGCGGTGCAGAAGGGGCATTCGACCGTGAGTACCTGAGCACCGGTGTCCAGCGCCTGGCCCAGCCTCAGCTTCGAGATAGGCTTCTTTTCGCTCATCTTGTACCAGCAGTTCGCTCCCCCTGCTCCGCAGCAGAACGTCCTTTCCTTGCTGTCTTTCATTTCCACCAACTTGAGCCCTGGCAACGAGCCCATCACTCGACGCGGCTCCTCCACCATGGCGTTCCCCCTCGCTATGAAACAAGCGTCGTGGAGGGTCGCCTTGAGGTTCAGAGGCTTGGACGGCTTGAGCCTTCCCTCTATCAGGAGCTTCGAGACGAAGTCGGAGTGATGTATGACTTCGAACTCTCCACCGATGTCGGGGTATTCGTTCTTCAGGGTGTTGAAGCAGTGGGGACAGTGGGTGAGGATCTTCTTGGCCCCTATCCCTTTCAGCATCTCGATGTTCTGGAGCGCCAGTTCCTGGAACCTCCCCTCTTCCCCCAGGCGCCGAATCGGGTCGCCCGTGCACCTCTCCTTGGACCCGAGCATAACGTAACTGACGCCGGCTGCCTCCAAAATCTTGACCATGCTCTTCGCGATGTTCCGAGCCCTGGCGTCGAAGCTCGCAGCGCAGCCTAGCCAGTAGACATACTCGAACTGCTCGCCCTCCCTGTAGGCCCTCCCCCCGATCTCTTCGAGAGCCGAGTCCCTGTCTGATGACGGGAGGCCGTAGGGGTTGCTGTACGTTGCCTCGTTGAGAAGCAGCCTGTTCTTGTAGTCGTCCAGCCTGTTGGCGGCGACGATCGTCCTCCTGAAGTCCATTATGAAGTCCAGCTGGTTGATGTAGACAGGGCATTCGTACACGCATGCATTACAGCTCGTGCAAGCCCACAGCTCGTCGTCGGTGACGGTGCCTGTTTCGAAAGCGCCCTGGGCGGCCTTCCCCGCCACCTGCGCCAGCATGAACCTATCCACATCCTGGATGAGTTTGCGCGGGCTCAGAGGCCGCTCCGCGGCGTTGGCGGGGCAGACCGCCTCGCACCGCCCACAGTTGATGCAGCTGTCCAGCATGACCTTCCTTTGCCAGGGCATGTCCTCGGCCTTGTCGATGCCCGCTTTGACGTCGAAGTTGCCCGTCTCCATCACCATCTGTAGGTTGAACGGCGTGTTCATCTTCCCCAGTGGCTTCTTAGGCGCCACCAGCATGTTGACGGCGGACGCTGGGATGTGGTATAGGGTGGAGTAGGGTATCGACGCGACCATGGCGAAGGCCACAAGAGAATGCCCCAACCAGAGGGACCGGTATACGTTCTCGAAGAGCTGCTGGTTGGTCGCGTATGGCGCCAGCGCCAGTGACAGGGGATAGCCCACCACCGACCAGCCGGCCCAAGGAACGTTGGTGAGGGCCAGACGGATGGCCTCAAGCGTGAAGCCCGTCAGACCCATGTAAAGGAGACCCAGCAGTATGACGTAGTCCCCCTTCGTATTGTGCAGGTAGCTGGGCCTCAGGGCCAGCCTCCTGAACAGGGCGTAAAGGATGCCCACGACGAATACGACGCCGAACACATCGAGGATGAGTTTGTAGTAGAGGTAAAAGTCCCCTTGGAGCAGTTTGATTCTGAAGGGTTTGAGCAGGTCGGAATCGAAGAAGACCAGCGTGGTGCCGATGAAGAGGACCACGGTCCCGTAGAAGATCATGATGTGAAGGAAACCTCCCTGTGCCCTCTGGGCGACCTTCCTCTGCAGGAGCCCCCCTTTGGCGAACGTGCCCAGGTTGCCCCGAGCGGCTGATCGCAACCCCTGCCACGTCTGCCTTATTCCATACACTTTGAACCTGCGATAGAAGAGGTAAAGGGCTATGGCCGTGGCGACCGCCAGGCTCGAATAGAGGAAGACCACCTCCCATGCTGGGATGAACACAAAGTTGTCGCGGAAGGGTACGGTCAATCGTAGCGTCCATGACTCGAGCGGCTTAAATTGTTTAGCTTCGGCTCTCCCTCACGCCCCGCGCCCAGCCAGGACTTCCCTCGGATCCGGTCGTTCCAAAAAGGCTAAATGCCTAACAGCGCTGATTGGCTTCTATGGCTTCAGATGAACTGCTCGAAAGGATAAGGTCCATAGCCCAGACCAACTATCCGCTGATCAAAGACAAGCTCTCCTCCGTCGAACAGGTTTTCGTCCTTCAGCTGAGTGACGGCGGCTCTTACGTGATCAGGGCGAACAACGCCTCCATCAGCGTCGAATCGGGGACCCATCCCGGGCCCACCGCCACGCTCATCACATCCTCGGGGGACCTCAAGGCCATCTTGGACGGCCAGATGGACGCCACGAAGGCCTTCTTCCAGGGGAAGTTGCAGATAAAGGGGGACATATTCAAGACCATGGCCCTCAATTCCTTGTTGAAGGGAGCACGCTGACAGTGGCCTTACCATTCGAGAGCATCCACAAGATAGCGGTCCTGGGCGCCGGAACGATGGGTCACGGCATCGCCGAGGTGTCCGCCATCGCCGGCTACGACGTCGTCGTCAGGGACGTCGAGCAGAGGTTCATCGACAGAGCGAGGGAGAAGGTCACCTGGAGCGTGAAGAAGCTGGTCGAGAAGGGCGAGCTCGCGGAGCCCGTCGACAAGGTTCTATCACGCATCGCCTACTCCACCAGCCTTGAGGAGGCGGTCAGATCGGCCGACCTCGTGATAGAGGCCGTCCCCGAGGACCTGGAACTGAAGCGCGCCGTCTATATCGAGATCGCCAAGTTCGCCAAGCCTGAGAGCATCCTGGCCACGAACACGAGCAGCATCCCGATTACCGAAATCGCCGCTGTGGTGCCGGAGCCAGGCAGGGTGGTGGGCCTGCATTTCTTCAACCCTGTCATCATCATGGCCCTGGTCGAAGTCATCAAAGGCGCTCAGACGAGCCAGGCGACTGTCGATTCGGTCGTCTCCTTCTCCAAGAAGCTGGGCAAGCAGGTCGTCGTCGTGCAGCAGGATATCCCCGGCTTCATCGTGAACAGGATCTTGGCCCGCCTCATGGCGGCCTCCAGCATCTTCGTCCAGCTCAAGCTGGCGTCAGTCATCGAGGTGGATTCCAGCTTGAAGTTCAGGGCTGGCCTTCCCATGGGAGCCTTCGAGCTTGCCGACTATGTGGGCCTGGACGTTCTCTTGGACGTGGAGAAGGCCCTCTCCCGGCGCGGCTATGACATCGAGCCGAGCCCCCTCTTTGAAGAGAAGGTGCGGTCTGGGGCTCTGGGGGTGAAGAGCGGGAAGGGCTTTTACACATATTCTGCAGGTGAGCCTCGCGCCCGCGTCTCCATGGAGGAGGCCGGGAAGGTCAACTTCGTCGACCTATTGGCGCCTGCAGTGAACGAGGCTGCGTGGTTGGTTTCCCAGCGCGTCGCCACCGCGAACGACGTCGACACCGCCATCGTCTTGGGCCTCGGGTTTCCCAAGGGGCTACTGAAGATGGCCGACGATTGGGGCCTAGACGTCGTCAAGGCGTCACTCGAATCCCTCTATGTAATGGCG
>JBEKZX010000110.1:0-3998 GCA_049509455.1 Conexivisphaerales archaeon | reverse complement strand
GCCCACGGCGACGGACGAACCCAAAGCGGCCAGCAGCATGAACCCTGGGAATTCGGGTATCGCCGTGGTGCTGGTGAAGGTTATGAACCTGTAGCTATGGCTGTAGGTTATCGTTATCTCCGCGTAGGTCTCACGAAAAAGCTTTAATGCTAACAGATGGAGTTTTCGGCTGGGCGGGGGTCGCCCAGCCTGGTCAAAGGCGTAGGCCTGAGGCGCCTATCCAGTAGTGGTTCGTGGGTTCGAATCCCACCCCCCGCACCATCTAGATAACTTTCGTGCCAGTTTACATGAATGACCTAGTCTACGTGATCCTCCCTGCTGCCTTGAGCACCCTAAGGGCGTTCAAAGTGATCATCTCATTAGGGCCGTGCCGACCCCAGTCAACAACGTCTGCGTTTTGACACAAGAATTGGTGTGGACCTGCGTGGCTTAACACGTCTCATTTTTATTGGAGGCTCGTGACGGGTGGGACTAGGATGAGTCCTGTCGGGTCCAAGGGCTTCTGGCGCGACCTTCTGACTTACTTTGGCCCCGCACTCATCGTAAGCGTCGCCTATATGGACCCAGGGAACTATGGGACGGACATCAGCGGCGGGGCCTCCTTCGGGTACAGTATGCTCTGGGTCGTCTGGTTGGCCGGAATCATGGCCATGATGCTTCAATACCTGTCTGGGAAGCTAGGAATAGCCACAGGCCATTCCCTCCCGGAGTTGATGCGGCTCCGCCTTAAGAAACGCTCATACATCCTTGCCTACTGGCTGGCCGCCGAAGCCTCTACTGTGATGACGGACCTCGCCGAGTTCCTAGGTACCGTGATCGCCCTCTACCTGCTCTTTGGGATCCCGCTCCTGTACGGCACCTTCCTGTCCGTTCTGGACGTCTTCCTCATCTTCGGCATCACGGGGAACAACGCGAGGCGGCTGGAGTACGTGTTCATGGCGCTCATCTCCACCATCGGCATCGGGTATGTCTTCGAGATAATCATCACGGGCCCCAGTTTGGTCCCCGTCTTGGTCGGATCGGTGGTCCCCAGTCTGGGCTCGACGGACAGGGTCCTCATAGCAGTGGGCGTGGTGGGGGCGACCGTAATGCCCCATGCGATATTCGTTCATTCTGCGCTAGCCAATGACAAGATAACCACCCCCGATATGGAGACCAAGCGACGGGTGCTGCGTCTCCACAGCGCGGAGAGCCTGATCATGTTCACTTTCGCAGGTCTCGTGAACGCAGCCATCATGGTCATGGCGGGGGCGGCCTTCTATCACGGCCATCTGGCCGTCGCCACGATCCAGGAGGCGTACCTGACCCTCGTACCCTTGTTTGGTGGGGCGGCCGCCGTCGTCTTCGCAGTGACCTTGATGGCATCGGGCCTCTCGTCTTCCACGACGGCCACGATCGCAGGTCAGGCCATCATGGAGGGGATGCTTGGGCGCAGGACGAACCTGTGGGTCCGGCGGATAGTAACGCGAGTGATCAACATGGTCCCGGTCATCGTAGCTATCCTGTTGGGGATAGCGCCCCTCGACATCCTGGTCTACAGCCAGGTCGCCCTGAGCCTCCTCCTCCCCCTCCCTCTCATCCCGCTTTGGATCTTTACGAAGGACAGGAGACTGATGGGGAGCTTCGTCAACAGGAGGATCACCACCGTGATTTCGGGGTTATTCATAGCCTTGATACTGATCCTGAACGTCCTGCTTCTCTATCTGAGCTTCGGCGGCAGTCTCTAGGACTCCGGCGTTCTTCGTGAACATCGAGAACGGGATGAACTTCACCCTTGGTCACTTCCTTGGTACCATCATCAACTTCGTCATAGTGGCCTTCGTGATCTTCCTCATAGCGCGTGCGGCGGTCAAGGCAGGACTCTAGTAATCCTCACTCCGAGCTTTCCCTCATACCACGGCCTACTGTGTCCGGACTAGGTCAGACGGCGCCCGGCTTGCTATGGGCGCTTGATGTTGGTGACCAGCAGCTTGAACTGCAGGGTCTTGCCCACCATCGGATGCCTGCCCGTCCTGCCGTAGGCCTTCTCAGGGGGGAGTGTCACTTCTTTCGTATCGTTGACCTTCATGCCCAGCAGCGCCTCTTCGAAGCCGGAGATGACCTGATGGGCGCCAAGGGTCACCTGAAGCGGCGTGTAGTCCCTTGCCGGGTTGAAGATCCCAGCTTTGATCGCCTCCGCTTTCATGCTGGTGTCGAAGACCTTCCCCCCGGGGAACTTGCCCACGTAGTGAACGGAGATGACGTCGCCGTACTTAGCCAAGAGGGAACTCATGATGCGTGTTTCGTCGTCCTTGCCGTATTTAGGTATTGGTCGAACCCAGTGCCGTCTCGCAGTGACGGTGGAAGAAGGGTTAAATAACCGCCTCATGAGGCTTAAGACAACGCATAAGCTGTTGCAGAGTCTTCAGGTTAGACTGACGCTCAAACGACGCTTTGGCTGCGTGTGTGAATAGACAAGATGAAAGGATTTGAGGGCTTGGGTCTGGACCCAAGGCTCCTGAGAAGTCTGAACGATCTGGGGTTCACGGAACCATTCCCAATTCAAGTGCGGGCTATCCAGCCCATATTGGACGGAACGGACGTAATAGGCCAGGCGAAGACTGGCTCGGGGAAGACGGCGGCCTTCGGCCTGCCGCTTCTGCAGCTTGTGGATCCGGGTCTGAACCGGGTGCAGGCCTTGGTGCTGGCCCCGACCAGGGAGCTGGCTGTGCAGATCACGGAGGAACTCAGGAGGTTGGGGAAGTACATGGGGGTGAGGATCGTAACCGTGTACGGAGGACAGTCCATCAACGTGCAGCTCGAGGAGCTGGCCGACGGAGCCGAAATAGTAGTGGGGACCCCTGGGAGGGTCATCGATTTCATCGATCACAACGAGCTTAACCTGGGGAGTGTGAGATACGTCGTCCTTGACGAAGCGGACAGGATGCTGGACATGGGCTTCATCGACGACATCGAATATATCCTCGAGGCGGCGCCCGGCCGCAGGCAGATGAGCCTCTTCTCGGCCACAATGCCCGACGAAATCATCAGGCTCTCTGCGAAGTACATGAGCCAGCCGGAGAAGATATTGGTGAGCGCCGACGAACCCTCCGTGGACGAGCTGGACCAGTACTACACCCTCGTAGAAGACGGGGTGGAGAAGTTCCAGAAGCTCGTCGCCTTGCTGAAGAAGGAGAACCCGACCAGCGCCATGGTGTTCTGCAGGACGAAGACGGGCGCCCACAGGCTCGCCCGGGAGCTCGAGAAGAGGTTCTTCAACGTAACCCCCCTCCATGGAGATCTATCACAGTACCAGAGGGACAGATCCATGAACGCGTTCAGGACGGGGAGGGTGGACATACTGGTGGCCACCGATGTAGCGGCGAGGGGCATCGACGTCCCTGGCGTCCAGCTGGTGGTGAATTACGATTTCCCCGAGGACCCGCTCATCTACTTCCACCGAGTAGGGCGCACCGCACGGGCTGGGAGCATGGGGAAGTCGGTCGCGCTCATCGCGCCGGACGATTTCGTGAGCTTCAGACAAGTTCAGGAGCTTACGAAGGTCCAGATAAAGCCGCTTAGTCCGTCCGACGAGAACCCTACCTTCATCGGCCGCCACAGGGGCCAAGGGTACAGGGAGAGGAGAGGCGCTCAACATCAGGGGAATCGCAGGGGTGGATACCGCCATGCTCCGAGGGGCGGGCGACCGAGCTACCGAAGAGGCACCCACGAATAGACTCGCTGAAGGATCCATCCTTCGTTCCACGGACGGCACATAAGAGCAGGCGCTTCCCTGTCAGGCGATGTGAAGAAGAAATCGGTGGCGGAACAAAAAACCTCTCCGCCCGTTCGTGGCGATTCACGTTTCGTCTAGATCGAGGAGAGGATTCCTATTCTCTCCCGCATCTGACTGTACGTAATCTACTATGCTTTTCCAGCAGGCTCAGCATCTGTCGATGCGGGAGCATCCGCCGGTTGCGAAGGTGCGTTTTCTGTGGGGGAGACGATTTCCGCCGATG